>JBGSSS010000102.1:0-5705 GCA_041736895.1 Pirellulales bacterium | reverse complement strand
GCGTCGCGGCAGCAGCGGTGCGCCGCCGGTTCCTCCGCCGCGTCGCGGAGCAGCGCCGAATCTCAACGATACGTTGACGGGCCAAGATCGCGACACGATCAAGGGAAACATCCCGCCGGTCCTCAAACCCGCCAGCGGTTCGGGGGTGAATAAGCCCACGGGGAGCGGGCCGAAAGGAACCACCGCCCCGCCATTCAATCCCGACATTCTCAGCGAGTCGGGGGCCTTTCCCATTATCAACACGGGTTCGAATTCGTCGAAGAAGATTCCCCCCGCGATGCCTATCGCGAAACCGATCGGCTCGAATTCAAACATCACTAGCTCGAGTAACGTCGGTCAATCGGGCGCATTTCCCGTAGTCTCGGGCAAGGTCAGTCTGAACACCGCCGCCAAAGTTCAAAAAGTCAAACGCCCGCCGCCGAAATGGATCTGGTACGCGGTCGGTGCCGGCGCGTTGCTCGTTGTGGCGATGATCGTGATGGTCATTATCAAGTTCAAGGGCTAGGGCACTGTCACAACGCTTCGATCTGCGGAACAAGTGCCCATCCGCTTGCGGCTTAGCAATGCCTGGGTCTTGATCGATGCTGCCAGCAGAATCATTCCTTGGCTGACGCCGCGGGCTTTGCTTACACGCGCCAATCGGCTGCTTCTTCGCCGAAGATTAAATCCAGCGTAGCCGAATCTTCGGTGCCGCAATCAGCACCTGCTTCCGCAGTTGTCGAACTGACGAAGCGTTGACCGAGGCCATTGTTTATCGCGCTGCCAAGGCTGCTATTCAGGCGTGCATTCGCGCGGGTCAGCGGGGCCAGGCTGCTGATTGCCGAACTGCTGCGTGACAGCGTTGTGAGGCTCGCCGAGGAGTTGCCGCGTTCGCTGAGGGCGGAAAAGAACGCTTCGCGGTCGAACGTTGCAGCGAACGATTCGGCCATGCGTTCAATTGTCAGTGAGGCGAGGCCGTTGAGGAGCGCTGCGGATCTGCTATTGCCTGCAACGAGGAAACCCGCGGCCGTGGTACTTGGCGTAAACGCATCGGCTGCGTTCATGTTCACGACGTAGCCGATGTCGGCAAGCGAAGCGATCGTGACGCGGCTCATCTGCATCGCGCCGCTGGCCCAGCCGGTCATCAATTCCGAGGTAAAAACCGATTCGCGCCAATGCGCATTGCGCGTGCCGGAACCGCCGCCCCCTTCGACGGGAACACTCGTGTCGTTGCGGCCGAAAATCGCGTTGTAAGCGGCGGTCGCTTGCGCTCCGGTAAAGCGTGGGTTCGTGCCGGTCGTGCCCGTCACCAAACTGCGGCTCGACCAGAGAGTGCCAATGCCGAGGACATGGCCCATCTCATGCAGAATCACGCCATACAAAGACCCATTGGCTTGCATCGAGGCCATGTCCGCCGAGTCGAATTGCATGGTGCCAAGATACGGCAGTCCGCCTTGGCTGCTGCTGCGGACCCTGTCAGGCCCCGCTTGGCCGAGAACCCCGCCAGCACCATCAATGGCAACGGCGCTGGCGTTGATCAGCACATCGTCGATCACAGCCCCGTTGTAAGTGACGTTGGGCAGGTCGCCGATAATCGCTTGCGACCAACGGGCCGCGGCTTGTTGGAAGATCGCCTGCTGCGTTGCCGTCAGGCCGGTCATGTTGAGCGTGATCGTAAAGCCCGACGTGTTCGGCGGCGTGGTGACGGTCGTGATCGTGATCGCTTCGTTGTCGAGACCCGCGCCGACTTGTCCGCCGTTGTTGTTCTCGTTTGATTCGGCAACCGTGCCCGCGCTATCGGTCCGCATTACGAGATAAAACGACGTTCCGGTCCAACCCGATGGCAAAGCCGAAGGCAAAACGAGCGTCGCGTTCACCGCTGTTGTGGCCCCGGCCCCCAAGCCGGCAACCGTCGCGTAGTTCACGCCGGTCGAAAGATTTAGTGCCACGTCATCGGTGGAGTAAGTCGTATTGCGTGACAGGTACCATTGCTCGCGGAAACTCCCCGCGGCCGTATTGCCGCTGTTCCTGACCGATGCTGTGATCGCAATCGACGAGCCCCAGGTCGCGCTATTTGGCGCGCTAAACGCCGCGCCCGCCAAGTCGATCGTCCCCGTCGGCGGAGTCGTCGTGCCTGGTGTTGTAAACGCCAAGCTATACGCCGGATTCGTCACGCCGCGATAACCATAAACACGAGCGGTGTACGTCCCCGCGGCCAAGCCCGAGAGCGAAATCGTTTCGGTGTTCGTGACCCCTTGGGAAATTTTGAGTTGTTGGCCAGCGCTGTTGTACAGAATGATGTCCAGGTCACCCGCGCTATGGGTGAAGCTCATGACGATTCTGCTGGTACTCGTTCCGGCCGCCGTGGTGGTAAATTTAAAGAAGTCGTTCGTATCGGCCATAACCAAACCCGAGATCGTTTTCGTCCCGGTGATTGTGCCGAGACTCTTCGCGGTGGCGAAAGTATCGTTCTCTTCATAGGTGTCATCGACCAGGGCTGCAGCTCGGGCATTCGCCGTCAGCGCGGCGAAGCCTTTGTCCAGGGCGTAACGAACTTCCAGCGATTCAATCTTGAGCGAACGATAACGAGCTACATCACGGCGAGACATACGCATACGACAACTCCGTTCAACTGATGTGGGCAAGGGGCGACGAGAGATGAGTTTATATTTCGCAGGCAAGCGCAAGATGAGAGAAGGCGCGCTCACTGCTTCCCCTGAAGTAAGCATCGTTGCGAACTTCCATTATTTGGTCAAGGTTTCTGTGATTCGATTAAGCAAATTTTAAGACAACGTTGAAAGAATCTATCAAGCTGCAAATTCAGGATTACCTATTCTGCCATAGCTAAAAGATATTGGGATTAATTGATCTGTTGCCAGCATAGCAACTTACTTCCGCGCATAGCGATCGAACTCGTGGGAACCGGTGAGTTTCCATTCTCCGGTCTTCGTGTCTTTCTTTCGCGCACCGGGTCCGGCATCGCCACCCTTGGTTGGGGGAAGCGGCATGAGTTCAGCGATGTAATTGGCCTTGGGATGGCGGCCGGTCGAGCGGAGCCAGTCTTCGAGTAAGCGAAACGTCGCGAGTTGCTCGGGTACCTTGACGCGGTCTCCCTTTTGAATGACCAGTTCATGCACGCCGGTCCAGCCGAACCAACCGTAGCACGCGGTGTGAACCGGAATCCAATGTCCCTTGCCGTCGTGATCGACCAAAAAGAACTCGGACCAATTGTGATTCGGCACCCAGACCAAACGCGCCGGGATGTTTACCGCGCGACAAAGGGCGACGAAGAGCGCCGAAAACTCTTCGCAATCGCCGACACGCTTTTCCACCGCTTCTTTGACGCTAGTAAAAGGGCCGATGCGCGGTTGAATATTCTTGCGCACCCAAGCGGCAAACGCGACGGCTTGATCCCACGGGTGCTTGATGCCTTTGCTCACTTCGGCGGCAAGTTTCTTCACCGCCGTGTTGCTCGTTTGAATCCCGGGGCTATCGAAGAGCGCGCCGAGGCGCACATCGTTGGGAACTTTTTGCGCTGCCGGGAACTGCTCGACGTTGTAGCCGTGATACTGTTTGTGCAGGGTGAGTTTGTAATGCGCGATCGCACGGACGGTTTGACCCTGCAAGATCGAGGGGGCATGGAGTAGCAACTGCCCTGCCCCCGGGGCAAGTTCGCGGATCGTCGCTTCGCAGCCGACTTTTTCGATCGTGACCTCATCCACTTTTTGCTCGGGGTGCGTCAGCGGCACCGGCGTTGCGGCCATGGCTTCGGACTCTTTGCCTGTGCCGGTGAGTTCGATGCCGATGTCGAGCGTGTACTCGCGCGGTTCGAGATAGCCGCGCTCTTTCTCCGGAGGCTCGTTCCAGATCCACTTCCCATCGCCGACGACGGGGATAATGCTATGCACGGGGCCAAGGTTTGAGCTGCTGCGTAGAAGTTCGTTGGACCGAGGCAGCAACGCACTGCCAGCGAGTAACGCTGTCGTCTGGAGAAATGTTCGGCGTCGCATACGCTTGGTTCCGAATGATAAGGTGTCTAGCGATCATTCCATCGCCCTTTAAGGTAAGCCGATTCGCTGACAGCAGCAAGTTTTTTGGCGGTGCGGCGCTGATGCGATGTTGATTCAGCGAAGGAAAACGTTACTTCGCCCCCTGCCGTTTTGGATGTCCCTATGGCAAAATTGAATCATGCCCACGTTTGTCAACTTTTCTACTTACCGTTTTCTGCCGCTGACGGAGCTGAAGCCGCTCCGCGCGCGGTTGCTCGCGCGGTCCGGTGAACTTGATTTACGCGGGACAATCTTGCTCAGCACCGAGGGCATCAATCTGTTTGTCGCCGGCGCGCCGGCCGCGATGGACGAGATGCTGGTCGAGCTGCGCGCGATCCCGGGTCTGCACGACCTGGCTCCCAAGATCAGTCACAGTGACCACCAGCCGTTCACACGGATGCTCGTGCGGATCAAGAAAGAGATCATCGCGTTCGGGGTCGAAGGAATCGACCCGGGCAAGCGTACCTCGCCGAAGCTCAAGGCGGCCGAGCTCAAGCGCTGGCTTGACGAAGGCCGGCCGGTGACGCTCCTCGACACGCGCAACGATTATGAGGTCAAGCTTGGAACATTTCGCAACGCGGTGCGGCTAGACATCGAAAACTTTCGCCAGTTTCCCGCGGCCGTCGAGAAACTGCCCGCCGAGATGAAGCAGCAACCGATCGTCATGTTCTGCACGGGTGGGATTCGCTGCGAGAAAGCCGGGCCGTTTATGGAACGCGAGGGGTTCGAGCAGATCTTCCAACTCGACGGCGGCATTCTCAAATACTTCGAAGAAGTTGGCGGCGACCACTACGACGGCGAGTGCTTTGTCTTTGACCAACGCGTCGGCGTCGATCCGAGTCTGGCCGAGACCGAGAACACGCAATGTTTTCGCTGCCTCACGCCACTCGTCGCCGCAGATCAAGACGACCCGCGCTATGTCCCCGGCCAGTCGTGTCCGTATTGCTACAAGACCGACCGCGAGCGAATGGGTGAGACGATCGCGCGGCGCGAAGCGGCGATCGCGCGCGTGACCAACCCACTACCAGGTAAGGAACTTTACGACAACTATCGCCCGTTGACGGTGACCGCTGCGCATGAAGGGATGACGCTGCTCGATTTTCTTTGTACGGTGTTTGCGCAAACGCCGCGTGAGGAATGGCAGGCGCTCATCGACGCGGGCCAGTTTCTAGATGGCGAAAAACGTGTGCTCGCGGCGGATGAAACACTCCATGCTGGCGGCCGATATGTCCGGTTGCTTGCGGCGACGAGTGAACCCGACGTCGCTGCTGACATTCGCGTGCTCTACGAAGACGAATCGCTCGTCGTCGTCAATAAACCAGCTCCGTTGCCGCTGCATCCGAGCGGCCGCTACAACCGCAACACGCTGCAAAACATCTTGAACCTGGTCTACGCGCCCCAAAAGGTTCGGCCCGCGCATCGGCTCGATGCGAACACCAGTGGCGTCGTCGTGCTCGCGCGCTCGCGGCACTTTGCCGGCATCGTGCAACCGCAATTCGCGCGCGGCGAAGTGGAAAAGGTCTATCTCGCGCGCCTGCAAGGCCATCCGCCGCAAGATCACTTCACCTGCGACGCGCCGATCAGCGACACGGCGGGCGATCTCGGCTCGCGCGTCGTCGATGAAGCCGGCTCGCCCGCGCGGACCGAGTTCACCGTCCTCCGCCGCGACGCCGATGG
>JBGSSS010000087.1:0-37253 GCA_041736895.1 Pirellulales bacterium | reverse complement strand
TCGCTCCAAAGCGTTCGTGCCGAAACGGAGCTTACGGTGCTAGGCATGTCGCCCGCCGTGACCGCGATCAACCCCGACATCCCGGCCGAAGAACAAGCCAAGGCCGCGGTCACAGTCACCGTTCCGCAAGCCAAAGTCCCGCTCGCCGGCATGCGCGTGACGGCCCGCCCGTTCGATGAACCGGCACGCGTGGCGTGGCAAGGGACGACCGATCAGCAAGGCCGCCTGCGGCTGCCAGCGCGTTGGGATGCCGCGGCCGGCACCTATCGTGCACAGCTTTGGCTGCTCGAAATCGGCGCGGGGGGCGAGACGCTCACAACGCTGCCGTGCTGCCCCGGCGCGCACGAGAATCTAACCTTGTTCCTACCGGCGAATCCGCAATGGGTCTCGACGCAGCACTGGCTCGAAGAAACGCGCGAGCTCGTGCTGCAAGTCATGGCCCGCAAAAAAATCCAGCTCGCACGAATCGCCGCCGCAAACAAGAACAAGCAGACCGCCGATGTTGGGCGTTTGCAATCGGAGCTGCGGCTGCTCCCCGATGCGGGCAAGGTCATGCAATCCACGCCGGTGCTGACGTTGATCCCCGAAGGGACCGAAGGAGCCACCGCCCTCGTGCGCCTGCAAGAGCGGCAACTCAGGGCGCTCGCGGAAATCCGCGAATTTGCCAAGGACCACCTCGGCGGCGTCTTGCCCGTCGATCCGAATCTGCCCGTCGTGCCAATGGCCGAAGAAGGGATGTCACCTGCGGAAGGGGAAGTGCCCGCGAATCAATGACGCCTACGGAATGCTCCGACCTTTGGTTTTACTCGATTCCAATAGTTCTTTGAGCTGCTTGACGATCTCGGGGTTCTTGCTGTAAACGTTCGTCGTCTCGCCTGGATCTGTTCGCAAATTGTAAAGCTGGCCCGGCGCGTCGGGCTCGGTCTCGGGCAGGGCGTACTGCTGTAGTTCGCCTTGGTCGTAGCGATTGCCGCCGGAGCCGCGATGATCCAGATACTTCCAATCGCCGCGGCGAATGGCCATGTCGAGTTTGATCGTTTGATGGAGTGTGTATTCGCGCCGCGGCCGGTCATCCGCCTTGCCCGTCAGCGCCGCGAGGAAACTGAAGCTGTCTTCGGCCGCGTCCGCCGGAATTTTCGCGCCCGTCAGCGCCGCACAGGTCGCCATCACGTCGGTCAAGCAAACCGTGGCGTCTGAAGTCCCGGCAGCAACCTGCTTGGGCCAGCGCACGATCAGCGGCACCCGATGGCCGCCTTCCCAATTATCGCGTTTGACCCCGCGCCACGGCCGCGCGGGATCATGCTGATGATCGGCCCGCATGTGTACGACGCTCGTCGTCTCGGGGCCGTTGTCGCTGCTAAACAAGATCAGCGTGTTGTCGGCGACGCCGAGCTGGTCCAGTGTCGTGAGGAGCTCGCCGACAACGTGATCCAGTTCGGCGATAAAATCTCCATGCGGCCCGGCCTTGGTTTTGCCCTGAAATTCCGGCGCGGCGAAGGATGGCAAGTGCGCCGCATGCATGGCGTGATAGAGGAAGAACGGCTGCTGCGGCGCGCGCTGCACCTGCTGCTTGAGCCAGGCTTTGCTCTTCTCCAAAAACACGAGATCGACCTTGTCGAGTTCGAACCCGGGCGCGATCAGCCCCCGGCGGCAATCATTCGCGTATGGATGCTTCGGCAGCTTCGTGGCATCCAACGGCTCCGTCGGCGGCACGGGCACGCGGTCGTTTTCGATATACGCATACAGCCAATCCGTCGCTGGGCAACACGCGGTGCCATAGAAATAATCAAACCCGCGCTTCACCGGGCCATCGGGGATCGGCTTGCTAAAATCGACGGCCTTGATGCGAGCAATCTCGCGGGCCGCGCCCGGCGGGCTGTCCTCTAGCTTCAACCGATGAGCCGGCTCGCCTTCTTTGCTGGGAAAAGTCATGCCGATGTGCCACTTCCCCACGCAGGCGGTTGCGTACCCTTGATCTCGCAGCATCCCCGGCAAGGTAAGCCGCTCTGGCTCGATCAAACTCGGTCCGCCAACGCCGGTAAAGACCCCGCCGCGATAACCGGTGCGAAAGCACATCCGGCCCGTCATCAGGCTATAGCGTGATGGCGTGCAGACGGTCGAAGCGGAATGCGCATCGGTGAAGCGCATGCCCTCGCGCGCCAGCCGATCAAGATTCGGCGTCGGGATTTTGGACTCCGCGTTGTAACACCCCAAATCGCCATAGCCGAGATCGTCGGCCAGGATGATCACAATGTTGGGCAGGCTTGGGCTCGCGCCATTCGCACATGGCTGGTGCAAGCTGAAGCAAACAAGAGCCACGACGATGCTGATTGAAGAGCGAAGGAGCATGAGTACCGTTGAATACATATGAGGAAGAACTGCGAATCGATCCAGCGTACTCTTTTCCGGCAATTGACCCTGAGACTTCACGAAAAACCGGTGGCTTCCTTGTTTTTAGCGGAATCGTCTTTTGCAACCAGATGAGTCAGCAAGGGTGTGAAATTAACGCACATCACTTCCTTGCTTACGCGTCGGGCTGCTAAGGGAGAGGTCCTAAGTCAAAATCCCCTTCACCACATGCCCGTGCACATCGGTGAGCCGATACTGCCGGCCTTGGTAGCGGTAGGTGAGCTTCGTGTGGTCGATGCCGAGGAGGTGCAGCATCGTTGCCTGCATATCATGCACGTGGACGCTGTCCTTGGTCACGTTCCAGGCAAAATCGTCTGTCTCGCCGTAGGTCCCAGGCTTGATCCCGCCGCCGGTGAGCCACCACGAGTAGGCCTTGCCAAAGTGATCGCGGCCGCGCGGTTTGTTTGGATCGCCCTGGCCGAATGGTGTGCGGCCGAATTCGCCGCCCCAAACAACGAGCGTGTCGTCGAGCAGCCCGCGCTCTTGCAGGTCCTGCACCAGCGCCGCGGAGGGCGCGTCAGTGTCCTTGCATTGCTGCTCCAGTTGCGTGAAGAGATTGTTGTGCTGATCCCAGCCGGCATGCATGAGTTGCACAAAGCGCACGCCGCGTTCCAATAGCCGCCGCGCGACGAGGCAATTGTTCGCGTAGGTTCCTTTGATGAGCACATCGGGTCCGTAGCGGTCGAGCGTGGCTTTCGACTCGTTCGAAAAATCGACCAGATCCGGGACGCTGGTCTGCATCCGAAATGCCATCTCATACTGTGCGATCCGTGTGTCGATTTCGGGATCGCCGTAATCGGCCAGATGCTGCTGGTTCATCGCTGCGATGTCATCGAGCAACGCGCGCCGCGCTTCGCCCGTCACGCCCGGCGGATTGGCCAGGTACGGGACCAGATCACCCGTGTTGCGGAACCTCACTCCTTGAAAACGACTCGGCAAGAATCCGCTTCCCCAGTAGTAGTCGAAGAACAACTGCCCGCAGGTTTTACCTTTGTCGCTCGACGTCATCACGACAAAAGCCGGCAGGTTTTCCGATTCGCAGCCCAAGCCGTACGAGACCCAAGCCCCCATGCTCGGGCGGCCGGGAACTTGCGCTCCGGTCATGAAGAACGTGACGCCGGGCGCGTGGTTCACCGCTTCGGTGTTCATGCTTTTCACGACGCAGAGTTTGTCGGCTAGGCCGCCGATATTCGGCAGCATTTCGCTCAGCGCAAGCCCCGACTCGCCATACTTCTTGTACGGTTTGATCGGCGGAACGACGGGCCATTTGCCGTACCCGCTCGACATCGTCGAGAGCCGCGTCGTGCCGCGAACAGTGTCGGGAATATCTTTGCCGGCCATTTCCGTAAGCAGCGGCTTTTCATCGAAGAGATCGACGTGCGACGGCCCGCCCCCTTGCCACATGACGACAACGCGTTTGGCCTTGGGCGGATGATGCGGCAAGCCGGCGAGTTGGTTCGGCGCGGCTTGCGCGCCGTTGGCGCCGAGCAACGACGCCAGCGCGGCCAAGCCGATCCCGCTGGCCGTCGAGCCGAGCATTTGTCGACGCGTCACGCGCGCGGCGTTTTCACGGAGTAGCGGATGCAGTTGATGAATTAGTGAATTTCTCATGTTATCGACTTGAAACGAACCGTACTCCCCCCGTCATTGACGGGGGGCTAAACGAAATCTCACTCGCGTGTCAGTGCCTCGTCCAAATTCAGAATCCCCAAGCAGACCGCCGTCAGCGCCGCGTGCTGCGCCGGATCGAGAGCCGCATCGTGCGGCGCAACGCCGACTTCGAGCAGCAGTTTCGCGTTCTTCGGCTCGGTCTTGTAAATCGCCAGTTGCCGTTCGTAGGCTTTGGTCAGCGCCGCCAGTTCAAGTTCCTTGAGCGGGCGATTCAAGACTCGATCGGCGGCGTATTTCAATTGCGCGTCGAGATTCTTTTCACTCTGCAAAGCATGCTCCGCCAGCACACGCGACGATTCGATCCACGTCGGATCGTTGAGCGTTGTCAACGCATGCAACGGCGTGCTTGTCGTCGCATTGCGCACGCGGCAGGTTTGGCGATTCGCCGTGTCGAACATGTTTGCCGGGCCGACCGTGCGCCGCCAGAAGGTGTAGAGACTCCGCCGGTATAGGTCCTTGCCCTGCGACGCCGGGTAGGTGAAGTCGCGTTCTTTGGTGATCGCCAGCGCTTCCCATATCCCGTCGGGCTGATACGGATAAACCGGCGCGCCGCCAAGTTTCGCTTCGAGCAAACCGGACGCCGCTAACGCCCAATCTCGCAACAGCAGCGCAGGCATCCGGAACCGGCTGGCGCGGGAGTAGAAACGATTGTCGGCATCGCGCGCTTTGAGTTCCGGCGTCACGCGGCTGGATTGGCGATACGTGGCGCTCGTGACGATCAGGCGATGCATCGTCTTGACGCTCCAGCCGCGCTCACGGAACTCGACTGCCAGCCAATCGAGCAATGGCCCATGGATGGGGTACTCGCTCTGCACGCCAAAATCCTCGGCCGTGCGGACGATTCCGGTGCCGAAGAAATGCTGCCACATCCGGTTGACTTGCACGCGCGCGGTGAGCGGATGCTCCGGCGCGACGAGCCACTGCGCCAGGCCCAACCGATTTTTCGGAGTATCGTCCGGCATTGGCGGCAGGAAGGCGGGCGTGGCGAAGGATACTTTCTCGGTCGGCTGCAAATATTCGCCTCGCGAGAGGATGCTCGTCTGCCGCGGCTTGGCGTCGCTCATGATCATCACGCGAGGCATTTGATCGCCCTTGTATTCGGCGACTTGCTTTTTGAGTTTTTCGATGTCGGCCGCTTTGTCCACGGACTTGCTCTTGGGCAGCACGACCTTGGCCACTTCCGCGGCGAAGTAACTGCGCAGCAACTTGTCCAGCGATTCCTTCTGCTTCGCGGTGCGATCGTTTGCGGAGACGCGAGTCAGCTTTTTGATTTCCGTGCTTAAATACTCCGTTTGGGCGCTGAGGGTGATACTGTTCAGCCAACTCGTGTAGGCCAATTCGCGAGTCCATTTGCCCTTGGCCTCGAGTTCCTTGAGTTCTTTCTCCGCGTCCTTGAGCTTAGCTTGCAATTCTTGCTCGCGCTTTTTGAAATCCTCGCCCGGCAATTCCAAGAACGGTGCCGCGACGCGAATTCGTGCGGAGAATCGCTGCGGCGTGCCCGTCTCGGGGACGCGATTGAAGGCATCAATCAAGCTGTAATAATCGCGCTGCGTCAGCGGATCGTACTTGTGGTCGTGGCACTGCGCACATGCCATTGTCAGCCCAAGCCACGTCGTCGCCGTCGTGTCGATCCGATCGAACAGGTTCACAAAGCGCTGTTCCTCCGCAATCGCGCCCCCTTCGCCGTTGAGCAAATGATTGCGATTGAACCCGCTGGCGATTTTCTGTTCATTGGTCGCGTTCGGCAGCAAGTCGCCGGCCAATTGCCAGATCGTGAATTGATCGAATGGCAAGTCGTCGTTCAGCAACTTGACAAGCCCATCGCGCCAAATCCCCTGCCATGTAACGCCGTCTTGCTGAAAGCCGTTGCGATCGGCATACCGCGCCGCATCGAGCCACGGCAGCGCCATCCGCTCGCCGTAGTGCGGACTGGCCAGCAAGCGCTCAACAAGTTTCTCGTAAGCTTGCTCGTCTTTGTCCGCAACGAACGCCGACACTTCCTCGGGCGTCGGCGGCAAGCCGATCAGATCAATCGAGAGTCGTCGAATCAACGTCGCGCGGTCCGCTTCGGGTGACGGTTTCAACTTTTGCTCGTTGAGCTTGGCGAGCACAAAATGATCAATCGGATTGCGGACCCAAGCTTTGTCTTCAACCTCGGGCAACTCCGGCCGTTGCGGCGCGACAAAGGCCCAATGTGTTTGATACTCCGCCCCTTCGTTGATCCAGCGTTCGAGCAATTTCCGTTGCTCGGGCAAAAGCCGGCGATTCGATTTCGGCGGCGGCATCTGCTCGTCGGCGTCGGTCGAATTGATGCGCTCGATGAGCGTACTTTTGGAAGCGTCGTGTGGCACAAACGCTTCGGACTTCAGCGCGGCGTCTCGCACATCGAGCCGGAGTTCGGCTTCGCGCTTGTTCGGGTCCTGCCCGTGACAGTAGAAGCAGTTCTCGGCCAAGATCGGGCGGATGTCGCGATTGAAGTCGAGCTTCGGCGGCGCGGATTGCCCCGGTTCAGCACGCAACAACATGCTTGACAGCACGAGCCAAAGCCCAGTTGTCTGAAATAGTGGCCGCATAGCGTCCCAAAGCGAGCGGGCAGGAAATGGAGAGGCGGGACTATTCATTCTAATCGATCGCGCCTGATTTTTGCCACCGCGGCTAGATTTCAATTCTTATTCTTGCTGAAAAATATCCTTTCTCGGCGAGAATACTACTTCACGATGATGGTCACCGGGCGCGAGATTTCGTAGGTCGCTGCGGTGGCGGGTTCGGCAACGATCAAAGGGTGGATGCCTGGTTTGAGACGGTCGATCTTGAATTGCGCCTTGCCCGCGCGAACTTCAGCTTCGCCAAGAATCTGCTCCCCATCGCGCAGGACCAACTTGGTTAAGGGTGAATCGCCGTCGGCGATAGTGACTTCGACCGGGATCGGTTCGGATGCCGCATGGACCACAAACGGTTGGCCGTCTCCAAGTCCTGCAGGCGAGGTGATCTTCAACCGCGGTTTGGGAAAGACAAACGCTTGCCAGGTTCGCGCGACGTGCTCATCGGGAAACCAACAGGCCGCGGCCTTGTCCCCCGGGTAATCCTTGGCCGAGTAAATCGGGCAAGGACGTTCGGCCCAACGCGCAGGATCGGCGTACCAGGCCAACGCCGGATCGCAAGGCTTGAGTTGCGGCACGGTTCCACTCAGCATCACTTCGGATGGATAGCGTTGCGCCATGACGCGCGCGTAAAAGGGGTACTCCAAATTGTTCGCCGCTCCGAATTCATGCCGGCGTCCCCATTGCGGCGCGATCGCCCAGGCTGCATCGAAAGCCTGGCGTTGTTGCGGCAGTTTTTCGAGCAGCAGTGGCATTTGTTTGCCATCTTTTTCCCCGAAGATTGTCAGCATCGGGACATCCTTGGACTTATCCGAGATTGGGCCGACCTCTAAACACACCGGTGCGACGGCGATGACGCGTTCAGGCAACTGCTCGGTGAACTGCACACACATCCCCGCCCCGGCCGACATGCCCACCATTAACAATGGCGCATTCACTAATTCTGGATGCTTGGACTGCGCGGCAAAATCCTGGAGCGCGGCGCGGAGCGTCGGCGCGAATTCCTTGTTGTTCACACGCATGTAATTCGCTCCGATTACGGCAAAGCCAAAGTGCTGCGCCATTGCCCGCGAGTGACCTTGCCCGCTGGTCTTGAGATAGAACGGATTGAAGAACACCCCGCGGATCATTTTGACATCCGGCGGCAGCCAGAGCGACAACGGCACATGATCAGCGCCTCCTTCGATGCGGTCGGCCGATTTTTTCGGTTGCTCGAGTTTGATGAGCGCCTCGAAAAGTTGGCCCTCGCCCGCTTCGAGCAGCACAGGTTTCGGATCGAGCACCTGATCTCCACCTGCGCTTGCCTTCGCCGCGCATAACATGAGCAGAACCAGCGTGAGGGAAAGTTGCCGCAAACCGACCATGATAAATTCCTTCGCGAGATTGATTCGCTGACCAGCGCAGTCCGTTGATTCTCCAGCATTCAGAGACCATCAACAAGACGGGTTGATGATCACTTGATGCCTAAATCAATGGGCCCAAGGTTTTACTTTAGATTTCATGATAGTCATCCCAATCAAAACAAACGGCTTCACAAAAGAGCCTGCATTTAACTGCATTTTCCCTCTCCATCGTTCTGGCTTTGAAGTGACCAAATTTTGCCCGTTGATCCATGTTTCTTTATCCGAAAAATCGAAAACAATCTTTGTAACACTCCCGCCAGGTTCACGCTCTGTGGGTCAACAATTGGCAGCGGCTCTCTTGCTCATGCTGATTTTTCTCTCTCCATCACCAACAACACGAAAAGGGCCTTTATCAATGTCACTTCACAACAAAACCAACCGTTCCACCAACCGCGCCCGCCGCTTTGAATCGCTCGAAAAGCGGGAAATGTTCTTCATCGACGCCCTCGAAGACGCTTGGGACACCGCCAAAGACGTTGCCAGCGACGGAGCCGATGCCATCAAGGATGCCGCAGAATGGGTTGTCGGGGCTGCGGAAACCGTCGCCGGCGCGATCGACGACGTTGCTAACGGCGTTGCCAATATTGGGAAGCCGTTCACTACAAGCACGGCCTATTCAGGGTTGAGTACTGTTACGTCTTCGACGGGCAAGCAGTTGCGGGCCCTCATCGTCGAAGGACATGAAGGCAGCGATTGGGTGAAGCTCACTCAGAACGGAGACAAAGTCACAGTGGTCGTCAGCAACAAAATTGACCACATTAAAAAATATTCTGTCAAGGATTTCGACATCGTGCTGGTCAAACTGCAGGATGGCGATGACTATCTTCGGAATACGACATCCCTAAACGTCTGGGCCTGGGGTGGCAAAGGCAATGACACATTCTTTGCCGGGTTTAGCGGTTCCGTTCGTTACATGGGCGAAGAGGGCTATGACCAACTCAATGTGACCGATCCCAGCAATCCGACCCGAACTTCGTTTCCATTCGCCGGCAAGCTGATGAATCTCGAAGGCCACCCTGTTTATCAACATCGTGTCGTTCTCGATGGCGGCGACAACGCCGACCGCATCTTCGGGACGGAATCCGATGATCGGCTCATCGGCGGCGGCGGCGGCGATGCCATCTATGCCCGCGGCGGAAGTGATCTGATCTTCGGCGACGAAGGCCTCGACACGGTTTACGGCGGCGATGGGAACGATACGATTTACGGCGGTGAAGGAAACGATCGTCTCCGCGGCGAACAAGGTGTAGATCGAATTTACGGAGAGCTGGGCGAGGATCATATCGATGGTGGCGATGATCTGGTGCGTGATTTCCTTGAAGGCGGCTCCGGCAAAGATACTTTCTTCACCCGCAAAGGCGGAATGACCGATGCCGACATCCTGGCTGAATTAAGAGATTTCAGCAAATACGAAGGCGATACTTTGAAATACCATGACCTGTTTTTCAAGTTCACTGATTTGGACCTGATGCAGAGAGGGTATGCCGAGTTGGACGGTTTCACCGTGACGGGCAAGGGGAATAAAAAGCGTTTGGTCCCCACCTCGAGCTTCGGCATGAGCAATCAAACAACGCCAGCGAATCCGCTGCCTGTTCTGATCGACATGTCGGCCCCAGTGACTGATTCGATTCCTGCACCGATCTTGATCGATATGTCGGCCCCACAGACTCCGGCCCCCGTGATAATCGACTTTGGTTCGCTCGCTCCGCCGACAGAATCGGTCGTCGATTTGAACCAGGCGACTGACATCTATATTCCGATGACGACACCAGTGGTGGAATCGGTGACGACCAACTTTGGAGCCACGGCGAACATCACGCCGCCTGTGATCACGAACAAGTCGTTTCTCGTTAAACGATCGCGTCTTTAAACCACAGCGGATGGACATAACCCGAGCGGCGGAAAACCAATAGCTTTTTCGCCGCTCGAACATGTTCTGGAAAATTTACGGTCCGAATTCAGCCGTTGATCTCTCCATTTCGGCGCAAAAATAAACCGGGCCATTCTTTGCTTGGCCGCTGCAGGAGCAGCCAAGTCAAAGAATGACCCGGTTGGTTTGATTCCATTCGCCTAGCAGCATGGCTAGTGCGTGGTTTGTGTCAATTTCCCGTTTACTGTTTCACGCGAATCGCTGACTCGCGTGTCAACAAAGCGGAAAATTACACCATCGCCTTGAGGTTCTTCAGCGCACGGACGGTGACCTTGACGCTGGCGGGCTTGGCGGGCAAGTCACGCAGTTGGCCCAGAACCATCACGCCCTTTTGAGCAGGACGGGCTGGAACTTTCTTGCGGATGATCTTGACCAGGCCAGGGATCGTGAAGAGACCAGGGCCCTTGCCGCCAATCGCCTTTTCGATTTCGGTGCCGAGTGCTTCCAAGACAGCGGCAACTTCCTTCTTGCCCAATTGGGTCGCTTCGGAAATCGAGGCTAGAACTTCGGACTTGGTTGGGGCTTTGGGCTTCTTAGCGCCATTTGCGGCTTTCGCCATAAACTACTCCCTCCTTAAAGAAACAACGGGAAAAGCACGGTTTATCCATCAACGATGGAAGCGCTGATTAAAGACGAAAGCATGGATTTTGCAACCCTGAAATTCCGAAAAGTCGTGAAATTCCCGGAAATTTCGCATTTTCAAGTCGAGAATCCCCGTTTTTCCCGTGTGCGAGAGACCTTTTTCCGCGCAAGGAACACCGTTTCTATTCAAGAGGAAAGCGAAAATCGCGGAATCTCCCAAAGAAATTGCTAAACAGCAAGCCCGTGGGCACCGTTGCGCTCCCCATCTGCTTGCCGTATAGCAATTCTCCGTCGTTGTGATTTGTTTGTGACACAGAACGATTCGTGAAACCGTCATAATCGTTTTCGCGTCCAAATGCGTAGGACTCGGTAGAATGACCAGGAACAGATTTCCTTGTCGCTTGCTCCGGAGCAACTTAAGATTGATCGGGACAAGAAGATACGCCGCGAATGGGACGTGATTTTCAGAGCCTATCGCCGGGACAACGAGACGGCATCCGATTGATGTCCTGGTGAAAGACTCATCGACTGTGCGCATTAAATGAACTTTTCCGATTGGCTCCGGCACATACTCGTACCATGGCGGGACGAGTGGCTGCGGCCGATTCCCCCCCTCTCGACCACCGTGGATCCTGCCCATGCTTGGCTCGCCCGTTCCTCCATCAGACCGCATGACCGAAGTTTGCCCATGCTCCCGCGTTGCTGGCAGTCGAACTGCATGGCATGGACGCGCGCGCGTTTCGGGCGGCTCGCTCACGGCATTTCTGGCGATCGCGGCACTGCTGCCGTTCTCGTCCCCGGCTTCGGCGCAGATCGCCATCCAGGGAAATCTGCGAATTCAGCAGGTTCAAATCAACCCCAACGGCGTCGTTGCGGATATTGCTGCGCCGAACGAAGAAACCGAATCGCTCGGCCAATTTCCCTATGACCGCGCGTTGGCGAACACGTTTGATCGCTGTCAGCGGCTCCTGAACCAAAAGAATTATGCCGATGGCCTCGAAGGGATCGATGTTTTGCTCGGCCAAGAAAAAGACACCGCCCTCAAGCCGGTGAAGGGGAATGAAAAGTTCCGCAGCCTGAAGCGTGAGGCGCTGCTGCTCATTGGCAGCCTGCCGCCCGAAGGACTCGAAGCGTATCGACTGCAGTTCGGCGCGACGGCCGACAAGGCATTCAGGACCGCGCTCGAATGGGGCGATCCCGAGCAATTGACCACAGTCGTGCGGCGATACTTTCATACACCCGCCGGCTATCAGGCGGCGCTGCTGCTCGCGCGGCATCATTTAGATCATGGGCGTCCCCTCGCCGCGGCGCAGTTGCTGCAATCGCTCTGCGATGCGGTTCCGGCACGGCAGATGATCGGGCCGCAGATGCTCTCGCTCACCGCGCTCAGTTGGCATCGTGCGGGGCATACCGAGCGCGGAGCCGAATTGCTCGCGAGTGTTTTTAAGGAAGCACCGCAATCCCAACTGACGCTGGCCGGAAAAACAATTCCGAGCACGACCAAGCTTGCGGATCTGACCGCGTGGCTACAACAAACCATCGGCGCGGTTCCAACCAAAACACTCGCCGCGGCACAGCAATGGGCCATGTTCCGCGGCCATCCTAGCCGCAATGCCACGATGTCCGGCGGCTCGCCGCTGTTGAACGCGCGTTGGCAAACCAATGTCGTCAATGACCCGCAGATGGGCCTGCAATTGCATCAAGATCGGCGGAACTACCTAAACGAAGGAATCCCGACGATCCCCGCGCTGCAAGCCCTGGCGATTGATCGGTATGTCTTATTCCGAACACCTAGCGCATCCAAGCCAGTGATCGCGGTCGATTTCGAATCCGGCAAGGAAAGTTGGTCGGTGGGCCAAACCTCGCTTTCCACCGCGATGGGGAATTACAACCGTAATGATTCGAACGGCAATCAATTGCTCTCCGAGCGCGCTTGGACGAATTTGAATTATGGCGGACTGAGCAGCGACGGCGCACGCGTCTTTTTTATCGAAGACATTCCCGGATCGTCGAGCAACTCCGCAATGACGAACCAGCAACGAATGATGCGGGCGCGCGGCTGGGGAGGTTGGAATGGCGAAGGAAACGGCATCACGCAACCGCCGAATCGGCTGTTTGCCTGTGACATCGCCAGCCAAGGCAAGCTGCAATGGGTGGTCGGCGGCACGGATAGCGAAATGGAACCGAAGCTCGCCAGCGCGACGTTCCTTGGCCCGCCGCTGCCATTAAACGGCCAGCTCTACATCATGGCCGAAATCAAGCAAGCCATCACTCTGGTTGTGCTCGACGGTGCCACGGGCAAACTGCAATGGCAGCAAGAACTGCTCCTGCTCGATGAGCAAACCCAAGCGAACTTCGTCCATTGGCGGCGGATCTCGGGTGTTTCGCCGAGCTATGCCGAAGGGTTGCTCCTTTGCCCCACCAGCACCGGCGATCTGATTGCCGTCGATATCACGCAGCGCACGCTGGCTTGGATCTTTCAACAAAAGTCCGTCAGCATCAATTCGCATCAATGGCAAAACGGCCCGCTGATGCAAGTGCTGCAAAGCGGAAACCCGATGGCCCCCGGCTCTTATTGGAACGAAGAAACGGCCGTGGTCTCGGGCGGGAACGTGATCTTTACTTCGCCCGAGAGCGACAAGATGTATTGCTTGGATTTGATGACGGGCAATCAAAAATGGGAACAGCCGCGGCAACAGAATCTCTACGTCGGCGGGATCGCCGACAACCGCGTGATCTTGGTCGGACGCCGTTCGGTGTCGAGTCTGCGGCTCGATGACAAATCTTCGGCATGGCCGTCAACGCTCCAGCTTCCCAACGGGAGCGTTCCATCGGGACGCGGTTTTATCAGTCAGGACTTTTACTTCCTCCCGGTCAGCACTGGCGAGGTGTTGAAGATCGATCTGCGCGATGGCTTGGTGAAAGCCCGTTCGCGTTCGAGCAACGGTTCGATCCCGGGGAACCTGATTTGTTATCGCGGCAACGTGCTGTCGATGAGCGTGGACCGGCTCGAGAAATACGCGCAGGCCGATTTGCTCAAGGCGCAGGCCGAGGAGCTTTTGGCAAAGAACCCCGCGGACTGGCGGGGCTTGAGTTGGCGCGGAGAGATTGCCCTGGACGAAGGCCGGCTCGACGCGGCCATTGCCGATTTGCGCCAGGCCAGCCAGACACTGGCGAAACTCCCGGCCAACGACGTCGATCTAGCGGCTGCAGGCGAAATCTCCAACGGAATTTTCCGGACGCGGGGAATGCTCTTCAGCGCTCTCAAGCAGCATATCGCGCTCGATTACAAGCAGCATCGGGCGTTGCTGCCGGAGTTGGAAAGTCTGATCGGCAATGATGACGATCGCGCCGGTTGGCTGCGGCTCGTGGCGACGGGGAGTCAGCAAGAAGGAAAATTTACCGAGGCCCTGGAGCAGTACCTGGCGCTTTCGGATCTGAAGTCGAGCTCGACGGAACTTGAGGACATCGACCTGCAGTATCAAGTTCGCCGCGAAGCCTGGATTCAGTCGCGGCTTCAGGAACTTTGGACGAATCTCAATGCGTCCGAGCGCGGAGAATGGGACGAGCATCTGGCCGAACGCTGGAAGATGGTCACCGCTCTGCCGCCCAAAGCGGCGACGCCCGCGGTTCGACGCTATGTTTCGCTCTTTGGGTTTCATCCGTCGGCGAATGCCGCGCGGGAACGGTTACTGGCGCTGTTGGGCAGCGAAGCACCGCTCGAGTCCGAAGCGCTGCTGCGGCACCTGGAACAAACGGGCGAGGCCGAACTGCAACGCCGCTCGCTAGCGCGGCTGGCGTCGCTGTACCAAGCCAGCGAGCGCGATCAAGCGGCGGCAAAATATTACACCCTGCTGCGTGATAAGTATGGCGACGAGATTTGTCTCGAGGGCCAAACCGGCCGACAGTGGTACGACAGTGTACCGGGCAACACGGACGTAGGCCAAATCCTGCGCGGCAAGACGGCCTGGCCGCAAGGTGCCGTTGAAGAGGTCAAATCACCCACGCGCTCCAATCCAAACGAAAACAACAACCAGCCGCAGTTCGCGAATATCGAGATCACCGGCGCTGCCGGCGGTCCGCTGGAGGGACATCAGTTGTTGTTCGACCAAAACAACTCGATGTTGCTGCTCCGCGATGGCAATGGCCGGACCGAGATTCGCATCAACCTACAAAACCATTGGCAATTCAACGTCACGGCTCCGGGTGTCACCGCCACGGCGCATGATCATTTGCTGTTGCTCAATCTCGGCTGGCGTATGGTCGCGTTCGACTTGCTCAGCATGTCCAAAAAATCGAACTCCAGCCAACTCACTCAGCTTTGGACATATGACTTTGCCGATCATAACATCTTGATGACGCAACAAAACCATCACGGTGCCATCTCCCAACAGGACAGCAAGAACAATTGGGGGATCTGGCGGCGGCGGTTGGTGAATCAGATGAACAATCAGTTGTTTGGCTCGGCGGCGTTTAGCGGCACCCGCGGCATCGCCGTGGTGCGGCAGCGCGAGGTCTCCCTCCTTGATCCGGCGACGGGCCTGCCGATCTGGTCGCGCCGAGGAATGCCCGAAGACACCGAAATTCTCGCCGACGAGCAACACCTAGTCCTCGTCCCGCGCAACGGCCAAGAACCGGTCATCCTCCGCGCCGCCGATGGCAGCTTGGTTCAGGTAAAGCATAGTCTACCCGCTCGTGATGTCACGCTCGCCGCGCAGGGAACCAAGCTCATCTTCACCGAAAACGCGGGCGAAAAAACACGACTCGGGTTCTGCGACGCTGTCACCGGCAAACGGACAATCCTCGGCGAATACCCGCTTAGCCAGCGCAACGGCGCCAAGGCCGATGTGATCGACAACGCGATCGCCGTCGTCTCGCCGGGCGAGAAGGTTGAGACAGCCAAGTTCGAAATTTTTGATTTGGCCGATGGCCGTCGTACCCTGAACACCGTCTTCCCGCACGTCGGCGGCATTCAAGAGATTCGCGTCCAGCGCATGCCCGAGCAGTATCTGCTGTTTGTCAACACCGGCAGCCGCGGGCGAGGCAATCCGCGGATGATCTTCCAGGCGGCATTCCACGATGGCACGCCGCTGCACAATCTGTGGACCGGGACGTTGCATGCCTTTGACTGCGAGACGGGCGTCGCGCTTTGGCCGGTGGGTGCAACGTTAAATCAACATGCGCTGCTCACGACTCAGCCAATGGAGTTGCCGGTGTTGACCTTTGTCCGCGCGGCGCAGGATCCGAAACGCCGCAACAACGGCCAGCAATTGCTTTCGGTGCTCTGCTTAGACAAACGGACCGGCCGGATGATTTATCAAAAGGACGATCTCAACGGCCAGGCGCATGGCTTCGATATCTCGGGCGATGTGACGAACAAGCAGATTCGTTTGAGCTTCCCGAACAACAACAACGACAGCATGCAGCATGTGACGCTCGCCTGGACCGATCGCCCGCGCTCACCCGAGCCGCCGTTCCAGGACGACCTGGCGGACTTCGCCGCTCAGGGGGGCAACAGCAAGTCATCGACCGCGTTCAAATCGTTGTTCCGTGCTTGGGGTAAGAGCAGCAGCGAACAGCCAAATGAGAATCCCTTTGATCTCCCAATGCCTGCACCGGCTCCGGACGAGGAAGAGTTAAAAGAAGCCCTTGACCCGCTCGCCCCGGCCGCTGAGCCGGCGGCGGATCCATTTGCCCCAGCCGTGCCTCTTCCCCGACTCGTTCCTGCGCCTGATCCGTTTGGACGGTAATTGCCTGATAAACGACAGCATTTTCCCCTATTTATTGACCTTAGCTTGGAATTTCCACACAGCAATTACACTAGAAGAGTTCGACTGGTGGGCGGCGAACGCTCCTCTGCGAGTCGCCGCTAAACGGTCTCCTCCCTAATCCCAAATCCCCCATCCCGAATCCCTCCTCCTTCCTGTCTTCCTGAGATCTAAATTATGTCCGAACTGTCCGCCGATTCGGCAGCGATTCGCAAGTTGACCGAGGCCCGCGAAAAAATCATCGAACAGCTCTCGCAGGTCATCGTTGGCCAGACGCAAGTCATCGACGAGCTGTTGATCTCGCTCTTTAGCCGCTCGCATTGCATGCTCGAAGGGGTGCCGGGGCTTGCCAAGACGTTGATGATCAGCACCCTCGCCCGGGCGTTGAATCTGTCGTTCTCACGCATCCAATTCACGCCCGACTTGATGCCGGCCGACATCACCGGCACGGACATCATCGAGGAAAACAAGCAAACCGGCTCGCGCGAATTTCGGTTCCTTGAAGGGCCGCTGTTCTCGAACATCGTGCTCGCGGACGAAATCAACCGGACCCCGCCCAAGACGCAAGCCGCGCTCCTCGAAGCGATGCAAGAACGCCAGGTCACCGTCGGCCGCGTGCGCCACAAGCTGGCCGATCCGTTCTTCGTCCTCGCGACGCAGAACCCGATCGAACAAGAAGGAACCTATGCGCTCCCCGAAGCGCAGCAGGACCGGTTCATGTTCAAGATCTTTGTGGACTACCCGACGTTCAACGAAGAATTCGAGATCGCGCGGCGTACGACATCGCTGATGAACGACAACCTGGTTCCGGTTCTCTCGGCCGAAGAAATCATCGGCCTCCAGCGCACTGTCCGCGAAGTCCCAATCAGCGACCACGTCATTCGCTACACACTCGCCCTCGTGCGGCAAACGCGCATCGGCCAGCCCGGCGTGCCGGATTTTGTCGGCGACCAGATTAGCTGGGGCGCCGGCCCCCGCGCGGTGCAGAACCTAATCCTCGGCGGCAAGTCCCGCGCCCTGCTGCAGGGCCGCACCCACGTCAGCACCGAGGACATCGCGGCGCTGGCCAAACCCGTGCTGCGCCATCGTTTGGCCGTGAACTTCGCGGCCGAAAGCGATGGCATCACCGCCGATAAAATCATCGAACATCTGTTGGAAATCACTCCCGATAAAGAGGACGAACTGACCCGTGACACTCGTTTCCAAAAGATTTTTGCATCCTGAGGCGATTCGCAAGCTCAGCCGGATGGAAATTCGGGCACGGTATATCGTCGAAGGGTTTCTCTCGGGGATGCATCGCAGTCCGTATTTCGGACAATCGGTCGAGTTCTTGCAGCATCGCGAATACGCCAAGGGCGACGAACTGCGGCACATCGACTGGAAAGTCTGGGCCAAGCAGGACAAGCTCTTCATCAAACAGTATGAAGCCGAAACCAACATGCGCACGTCGCTGTTGGTCGACGTCAGCAACAGCATGCGCTACGGGCGAGGCCCGATGACAAAGTACGAGTACGCCTGCACCGCGGCGTGCTCGCTGGCGTATTTGCTGCTCCGGCAGCAAGACGCCGTCAGCGCCGTGTCGTTCGCCGACTCGGTCAAGAGCCACACGCCAATGCGGAGCAAACGCGACCACTTGTTCTCGATCATGCGCGTCCTCGAGACCAACGAGCCGAGCGAGAAGACGGACTTGTTTCACATCCTCCGCAACATGGCCGAGCTGACGCCGCGCCGCGGGATGATCGTGATCATGTCCGATTTGCTGACCGACCGCGAAGGCCTCTTCAAAGGCCTCCGCTTGCTCAGGCAGCGCGGCCACGACGTCATGATGCTCCACATCATGGACGACGACGAACTCGACTTCCCGTTCAACGGGCCTTGCCGATTCGAAGGGCTCGAATCCGACGACAAGCTCAGTTGCAATCCCCGTGCGCTGCGCGCCGGCTACCTCGAAGCGCTGCAGGCGTTCCTGGACGAAGTCCGCGTCGGCTGCGTGAAGGCAACTTGCGACTACGCCTTGATCCGTACGAGCGATCCGCTCGATGCGGCCTTGGCGACGTACTTGAGCAACCGGCTGGGGATGCATCATCACAATTAACGACTAACCTAAGCCCAGGGGCTCCGCCCCCTGGAGCACCGTCTCGCCAGGGGACGGAGCCCCTGGGCTTAGGGTTGACAAGATACGAAAGCGAGTTTGATGGCCACGTTTCTCTTTCAAAATCTGCTCTGGATCGGTCTGCCGATGATCGCGCTGCCCGTGTTGATCCATTTGATCAACATGATGCGCCATCAGAAGATCGAATGGGCCGCCATGGAGTTTCTCCTGGCGAGCATGAAGAAGAACCGCAGTTGGATCATGCTCAAGCAGCTGCTCCTGCTGCTGATGCGCATGGCGGCGGTCGCGGCCGTCGCGTTCATGATCGCCCAGCCGTCGTTGAAAAACCGCCTGGGCAAGTTCTTTGGCCAGGGGACCGTGCATCATGTGATTCTGCTCGACGACAGCTACTCGATGGGCGACAAGTGGGGCGAAACAACGGCGCTCGACCAGGCCAAACAGGAGATCGTCAAGCTCCTCACGAATGCCGAGCGCCAGAAGTCCGATCAAGATGTGACCATCTATCGCTTTTCGCAGATGACGGGCCAGGACCGCGCGCTGCCGCCCGATCTGGGCAACTTGCCGCTGACGACCGAATTGTTGACGCAGCTTCCCGGGTTGATGCAAAAATTCGCACCGTCGGATCTGACGCTCAATCCGGTCGAACCGTTCGACAAACTCCTGAAAACGGTGCAAGAAAACACCGACCAAAGTTACGTCGTCTACATGGTCTCGGATTATCGGGCCAAGGACTGGAGCCAGCCGGCGGAGCTCGAAAAGCGAATCGCCGAGTTCAACAAGCTCAACATCATCCCGAAATTGATCCAAGCGGTCGACAAGACTCGGCCAAATTTGGCGGTCACCGAATTGCGAGCGTTGCCGGGTCCGCGCGTGACGAATGTCAAAATCTCGATGGAAACGACGGTCACGAATTTCAGTCCGAACAAGGTCAATAATCTGCAAATCGTGATCGTCGAAGACGGCGACAAACGCCGGACGGAAGTGATCGAGGAAATTGACCCGAACGGAAAAGTGACGCGCAAATTCGAAGTGCTGTTCAATCGCACGGGCGAACACCGCATCGAGGTGGAACTGGCCGATGGCCTCACGGGCGATGCGCTCAAAGCCGACAACCATCGCTGGGCCGTGATCGAATGCGAACCCGAAAATAAGGTGCTCCTGATCGAAGGCAACGAGAAGAACCTGAATGACAATACGGTCGATTCTTTTTACTTGCGGAAACTTTTCAACATCAAAGAGGCGGATAGGAATACGGGCCTCAACGCCGAAGTCCAAACGCGCAAGTTCCTCCGGAACAATCAGCGTCTGGCCGATTACCATTCGATTTTCTTACTAAATATCGAGCGGCTCGAAGAAAGTGAACGCAAAGCGCTCGAAGAGTACGCGCTTGCCGGCGGCGGCATTGCCTGGTTTGTTGGGAACTTGACCGATCCTGGCTTCTACACAAGTACGCTGTACCCTCCCAATGAAAAGGGACAGCGGTTATTTCCAGCGCCGCTGGAAAGCCAAATCGCGCTCCTGCCGGCCAAAACCGAACCGGTGCCGGACATCAATATCACGCCGCACGAAATATTCCAATTCTCGCCGACCGAAGATCCCGCCGTTTCGAAGCAACAAAACGAGCGGAAGTTCAAAGACATCTTGGTCCAACGCTATCTCGCCGCCTCGCGGCAATGGAAACCGGCGGAAGACGGCGCAACGGTTATTGCGCGGCTGCGCAATGGCTTTCCGCTGGTGATCACGCATCCTTACGGAGCGGGCCGAATTGTTACGTTCTTGACCTCCGTCGGCCCGATGACCGAGAACAACGATCCCAGCACAGGCTGGATCAATTGGGCGCGTGCAAATACTACGTTCGGCACGACAATGTACCAATTGCAAGCTTATCTGAGCCGTTGGAAGCAGACCGATTCGTCACGCCCCGTCGGCACGCCGCTGATTTGGAAACCGCGTGCCGATGTGCAATACAGCCCCGATGTCGATATCTTGACGCCGTATGAAGGGCTCAAGAGCACCGTCAAAACGAAACTCGTCGATGGCGAACTGAAATACGACGACACCGAAGTCGCCGGCATTTATCGCGTCGATATCAGGACCGCAGCCGACAACCAATCGCACGCGCACCTCTTCCCGTTCAACTTGCAAACGGGCGACACGACGAGCACGAGCAACTCGACAACTCCTGTGCCGGCCGCCAATCCCGGTAGCCAAAACGTCGCTTCTGCTCTCACGCAGAGCGAAAGCAACCTGGCGATTGTCACCACCGAGAAGCTGAGCACCGATTTGCAAAACGTGAAATTCGATTTCCTCGCCTTTGACCAATTGGGCAGCATCGGCAGCGAATCGGAGAAGAACAACATTAGCACGACGATTCTGTACCTACTCGTGGCGTTGCTCGTCGGAGAGCAGTTGTTGGCCTACTCGGCCAGCTACCACACGCCCGCCAGGGAGACGGCCTAAATGAATTTTGGATTGTTATTCGCTCAAAGCACCGCCACTGCGGCGACGACTACCGACGCCCCGGTGACGGTGTTGCCGTCGTCGGCCGCGCAGTTGGTGACCACGCCACCGCGCTACGAATTCGCGCGCCTCGCCGGCTTCGAAAACTGGCAATATGCGCTCCTGGGGCTGGTCTGCTTGATCGTCATTGGGTTCGTGGTCTGGATGTACCGCCGCGACAGCGTCGAGCTGAAGCCGGGCGTCGGCATCCTCATGGCGTTCCTGCGGCTCGCGGCGTTTGTCGGGTTGTTGCTGCATTACCTCGACCTGCAAAAACGCAGCGACGTCATTAAAACCGACAACTCGGTCGCGCTGATCGCGATCGACGGCACGGCCAGCATGTTACGCAACGACACCAACGACGTCGGGCTCGTCCCGACGGGTCCGTCGCGCATTCAAACAGTGATTGACGCGCTCAAAGCCAAAGACATTGTCCAGAACCTGCAAAAAACGCACGACGTTGTCATCTATCGCTTCGATAGCGACGCCACGCGCATCGGCGGTGTAAAGAAACTTGGCAGCGAAAGCCAAAAGCCCGAGGAAAATCCCGCATCGAAACAACCGCCGCAAACGGCCGAAGGGTCTTCGACCGCGGCGCCCGCATCGCCAGTCCTGCCCTCCGATCCAAAGCTCTGGAATTGGGAGCAATTGCTCACGGCCGGCGGCGCCGAGTCGCGCTATGGCCAAACCCTGCGGCAAATTATCTACGAAGAACGATCGAAGCCGCTTTCCGGCGTGCTGCTGATTGGCGACTTCGCCCACAACTCGGGTCTTGCGCCCGAGGAAGGGATCAAGGCGGCGAATGAAGCGAGCCTGCCCATTCACACGGCGGCCGTCGGTTCGACCAAGACGCCGGTCAACGCGGCGATCGCCGATTTCCGCGCGCCGCCGCGCGTCTATCCCGACGACAAGTTTCAGATCAATGCGCTGATCCAAGGTTCCGGCATCAACGGCCGCAACGTCGAGGTCAAACTCTACGTCAAGGAAACCGATCCCACGATGAAGGACGACGGCAAGCCGGGCGAACTCGTCGCTAGCGAAACGGTATTGCTCCGCAAAAACGAAGACGCCGTCTTCTCCTACGAATCACCAGGGCTCAAAGAAGCGGGTCGGCAAACGTACACACTCGTGCTCGATGGCCTGCCTGACGACAGCAACCCGACGGACAACAAGAGCCAGGTCGACGTCGAAATCGTCGAGCGCAAAAATCGCGTCCTACTCTTCGCCGGCGGCGCGACGCGTGAGTACCAGTTCCTCCGCAATCAACTGCGCCGCGACAAGTACACCGTGGTCGATGTGATCCTGCAAAACGCGCGCGAAGGCATCTCCCAAGACGCCAACCAAATCCTCGAAGATTTCCCCCGCACACTCCAACAACTGACCGGCACGAAAAACGCGATGGGTGAGGACGAAGGGGGCTACGATGTGATCGTCGCTTTTGATCCCGACTGGCGCAATCTCGACGAGGAACAACTCCAAGCACTCGAGCAATGGCTGGCGCGGGAATCGGGCGGGCTGGTTGTCGTGGCCGGTCCGGTCTTCATGGATGCCTGGCTCGAAAACAATAGCGACAATATCAAAAAAGTCCGCAGCTTCTACCCCGTCGAATTTGACCGCCGGCTGCTGGCAATCGACAACTCGAAATTCGTCAACGAGATCCCTTGGCCGATGGAGTTCACGCCCGAGGGACAAGCCGCGGACTTCCTTTGGCTCGGCTCGACGGCCGAAGAGAGCAGCCGTGCCTGGGCCGATTTCCCCGGCGTTTACGGCTTTTATCAGGTCAGCAAACCCAAGCCCGGCGCGATCGTCTACAGCTACTTCTCGAATCCCGACGCCTCGATCTCGGGCAAGCCGATTTACTTCGCCGAACAGTTCTACGGCTCGGGCCGTGTGTTCTACATGGGCAGCGGCGAGATGTGGCGTTTGAACGAAGAAGGCGTCGGCTACTTCGAACAGTTCTACACCAAGCTCCTGCGCCACGTTTCGCAAGGCCGCTTGCTCCGCGGCTCGCGGCTCGGCACGCTGCTGCTCGATCGCGATCGTTACGTCCAAGGGACAACCATTCCCGTCCGCGCAAAATTGCAAAAGAGCAACAGCACCGATCCGCTCGATGTCGACAAGGTCATGCTCGATATCACCCAGCCGAACGGCAGTCTGGCAAAATCGGTCGAGCTGAAGCCCGATCCTTCGCGCAAAGGTTTTTATCAAGGTCAATTCAACGCCGCGCAGGTAGGAACCTACCAGTTACAGCTCGTCCACCCCGAAGCTTCGGATCCGATCATCAAGCGGATTCAAGTCGCGACGCCGCAACTCGAAGTCGACAACCCGCAGCGCGACGACGCGCTCGCCAAACGGATCGCCGAAGCGACCAAGGGCAATCCTTTGACGAATGGCAGTCCTTACATTGGCATGGATGCGGTGGCTGCCGATTTCAGTGATCCCGTGAAATTGGCGAAGCTCTTTCCCGATCAGAAAAAGACGAAGCTCGAAGCGACCAGCAACGACCGCGAATTCCAAGAGGAATGGTCCAAATGGCTCATGCTCGGCATCGTCGGGTTCCTCTGCGCCGAATGGATTTTAAGACGGCTCTGCCGGTTGGCGTAATTGAATGAATGCTCCCAGGGGGTGAACCCCTGGGCTTTGAGTTGAAACTAATCATCGTTCACTGATCACCGTTCACTACATATGTCTATCGCAAGTGATCCACTCGGCTACACCACCCCTGCTCCGGCTTTGGGGTTGCTCGATCAACTGCGCGCGCGGATTCGCCGTTATGTCGTTGCCGAAGGGATCTTCGCCGGCTTGGCTTGGCTCTTCGCCGCGTTTTGGATCACGCTGGCGATTGACTGGACATTCGAACCGCCGCCGGTTGTTCGCGGGCTGCTGCTCGTCGTCGTCGCGGGCGTTCTGGGGTACTTGCTAAATCGATTCTGGTTCCAGCGTTCGACCGTGCCGCTCAGCGACACGAACATGGCGCTCTTAGTCGAACGCAAGTACCGCGGCTTTCGTGATAGCCTGATCACGTCGGTCGAACTCCGCGAACAGCCGGCGCATGCCCGGACGTTTCACGCCGACATGCTCGCCAAAACCGAAGCCGAAGCGGCCAAGCAACTTCACGGCGTCAAGCTAGGCGAAATCTTCAACAACACGACCATCGGTTCCAAGATTCTGCTCGCCCTCGCGCTGGGGGCCGGTATCCTCGTCTTTGGCATCATGCAACCCGACGCGATGAAGACCTGGGTCCAGCGTGTCCTGCTGCTTAGCCAAGAACTCTGGCCGCGTTACACGGGTCTCGAAATCGAAGGCTTCCCCGACAAAGTGCGCAAGGTCGGCGTCGGCGGCGAAGTGACCGTGATCGTCAAAGCCGATTTGAAGAAAGAAGTTCCCAGCACGGTCAAGATCATCTACAGATATGAACCCGATGGGGGCCGCGAGTCGCAAGAGATGCCTCTCCTGCGCAAGGATAGCGAGTATCAATACTACATCTATAAATTTGCCGGCCTGAACAACTCGGTCAACTTCGAGGTTCGCGGCGGCGACGCGCGGCTGCGCGATTACAAGATCGAAGTCGTCGACAACCCGACGCTCTCGAACTTGCAACTCGTCGCCAAATATCCGGCCTACATGGGACGCACGGATCAAACGCTCAAGGCTTCCGGGCTGATGCAAATCCCGATGGGGACCAAATTGACTCTGCAAGGGACCGCCAACAAAAAACTGGTCGATGCGCGGATCGATGTCATCGAAGGAGAAAAGAAAACAAGTTATTCGACCAAGGATTCTTCAAACTCGAATAAACTCCTGCTCAAAAACCCTAGCGAAGTGGAATTCGAGATTGGCGAACTCTTGGCCGATCAATCGCTCTCATTCCATCTCCGCGACGCCGACGGCATCGAAAGCCGCGAGGGCGACGCGGTGCGGCTGAACCTGACCGTGCGGCCCGATGAAAGCCCGCGCGTCGGCATGCGGCTCTCGGGTATCGGCTCGGCCATCACGCCGTTTGCGACGCTGCCGCTGGTCGGCGATGTTGAGGACGATTATGGCTTGAGCCGAATCTGGGTCGAGTACCATATCGAGCAAACGGCCGACACGCGCGAGCGCACCTTGCCGCTGCCGCCGCTGGATAACAATGTCCTGCGCAAGAAAATCGAATGGTCGTTGGAAAACAACCCCGAGCAGTACAAAACTTATGAGAAAGAAAAGTACATCGGCCTAGATTTGCAGCAAATCCAAGAAGACGAAAAAACGGCCGCCGAGCGCGCTGCCCGCGAAGCGAACACGGAAAAAGAACCCGCCGAAAAACCTGCCGACGCGAAGGACGAAACCAAAGAGGGCCCGCCGGCCGCGCTGCCGAAAAAAGAAATACCAGTGGCGTTCAAACTCGAAGTCGGCCAGAAACTCAACGTCACGACCAAAGCCGTGGACAACTCGACGCTCGCCGCCGGAGCGCTCGTTGGCGTCGGTGAAAAGTATCTGCTCGAAGTCGTGACCAAAGAGCAAATGGCGGCGATCCTCGAAGCCCGCGAAGTGAACCTGCGCCAGCGGTTCGAGACGATCGTCAGCGAGTTCCAAATGATGCGCGACAACCTCGAAGCGATCCGCTTCAAGGCCGCGCCGAAGAAAACTGTAACCGACGTCCTCGATGAACCAACCAACGCGGACGAGAAGAAGCCCACGCTCACGCTGGAACAAATCCAAGAACGGCTCGACTCCGAACGCCCTGCCCTCACCCAACGCGCGCTCGAAAAAATCGAACGCAGCGCCTACGAGTGCAACGAGCTCTCGCGGGCGTTCCTCGACATCATGGACGAATTCATCAACAACCGGATCACCACCCCGGAAAACGAAAAACGCCTTCGCGACCAGATCGCCGACCCGCTGAAACAGGTCGCCCAGCGGATCATCGATCCGGAACAAAACAAAACCGACACGCTCAAGAATCAACTCCTTGAACTGCAACGCCTGATCCAGGATCAGACCCGCGGACCCGAGCAGCAACAAGCGGCGATCAAAGCGGCCGACAGCATCCTCGCCGAGATGAAGAATATCCTGGAAAAGATGCTCGAACTCGAAGACTACAACGCTCTGCTTTCGAAGCTCCGCAAGCTGATTGAAGAGGAAGAAAACCTCGGCAAGGGCATCAAACAGCTCCAGAAGCAAAAGTTGCTCGAAGATTAATCCCGTAGCCAAAGTCGTAAGACTTTGGACGCTCCGAGCGTCGTTTCAACTTCTGTGCTTAGGCCCGGCCCCCAACCGGGCGCGAGCAGTTCTTGCCCCGCGTAGACGCGGGGGCTGAGCGATTGTCACCGCCGCGCAACGAAAATCATCCGTTTTTTCCAGATTTGCCGAGTCCCGGGAACTTTTTCCTGGCCAGCGGCACTAAATAGATAGAAAAAAAGCTCGTCAGCCAGGGGGCCATCGTGGTACTCTAAAGAGTCCCACCACCCGCGCCCGCAGGTTGTCCGCTCGTTCAATTTGATTCGTCCCCAAAGTAAATCGTTGCCCGTGGTCGTGAGACCTTGGAAAGCTCGGCTACTGCTGGGGGCATCCAAAGTCTTACGACTTTGGCTACATGTTATAGGCCGTTCGATTTCGGTCAAAACCCCTTCCCACGATTGTCGGAGTATCGTCATGGGCCTACGCTCTTTCCGCGGACTTTCGCTGCTAATCATCGCCTTGATGTTCTTCGGGCGCATCTCGCGCGTCGAAAGCGCCCCGGGCGACGCACCCGCGCCTACCCCAACGCCCGTCTCCGCGACCGAAGTCGCCACGACGCAAAAGCGGCTCGGCAACGAGTTCAATGAAATCGAAAAGCTGATCTCGCGCCTCGCCCAAGCTTACGGCAAGACCGATCCGAAGAAGGCCGAAATCCTCAAGCAAGCTTTTGCCGCGAGCAAGCAATCAGGCATCGCGCCAAAGTTCAGCGAACTGGCCGCGCTCCTGGGCAATGAAAAGTACGGCGACGCGACCAAGACGCAAACGCAATTGCAGGGCGACCTGATCAAACTGCTGGAACTGCTCCAAAGCGGCGACCAAGACAAAGTCCGCGATGACGAACGCGCCAAGCTCAAGGAATTCATCGCCCGCATCAAAGTCATCGAAAAACAACAGCAGGGCGAAAAAGCCCGCACTGAGGGCGAAGGCGATGCCTCGGAAATTGCGATGGCCGAGGACACCCTAGCGAAAAAAACCAGCGGCCTTGCCGATGACGTCGCTAAGAACGACGCCAAAAACAAGTCCGGCAAAAACGAATCCGGCGAAAACGACAAGGGCAAGAACAGCAGCGGCAACAACGACAGCGGGGACAGCAAGAGCGGCGACAATAAGTCGGGCGACAACAAGTCGGGCGATTCCAAATCCGGCGACAACAAGTCCGGTGACAACAAAAGTGGCAACAAAGAATCGGGCAAGAACGAATCCGGGGATTCCAAATCAGGCGACTCCAAGTCAGGTGACTCAAAGTCCGGCGACTCCAAATCTGGTGATAACAAATCCGGCAACAAAGAATCGGGCAAGAACGAGTCCGGTAAAAATGAATCCGGCAAGAGTGAATCGGGCGACAGCAAGTCGGGCGATTCCAAGTCCGGCGACAGCAAGAGCGGCGACAAAAAATCGGGCGACTCCAAGTCAGGCAAAAGTGAATCCGGGAACAAAGAGTCCGGCAAGAGCGAAAGCGGTAAATCCGAATCCGGCAACAGCAAGTCCGGCGATTCCAAATCGGGAAACAGCAAATCCGGAGACAGCAAATCGGGCGATATGAAGTCCGGCAACAGCGAATCGGGCAAGAGTGAATCCGGCGATAGCGAATCGGGCGACGTCGACAACGAAGGGGGCAAGTCCGGCGATAGCAAATCGGGCGATTCGAAATCGGGCGACAGCAAGTCCGGCGACGCGATCATTCGCCGCGGCGATGGCGGTGGCGAACAACCGCCGAGCGACGACAAGCCAAGCAGCTCGGACGACTCGCCGACCAAGAAGCGATTGAAACAAGCCGAAGAAAAAATGCGTGAAGCCAAGATCAAGCTCGAAAACGCCAAACGCTTGGAAGCGATCGAAGACCAAAAAGCAGCCCTCAAAGCACTCAAGGAAGCCCGCGAAGAACTCGAGCAAATCCTTCGCCAGATGCGCGAAGAAGAGCTCGAGCAAATGCTCGCGCAACTCGAAGCGCGCTTCCGCAAGATGCTCGACCTCCAGATTGCGGTCTACAAAGTCACCGTCGGGATGGAAAACCAACCCGACGAAGAACGCGGCCGCGACTTCGAAGTCTCGGCGATCAAACTGAGCCAGCGCGAAAAGACCATCATCGAAGAATGCGACAAGGCGATCATCCTCCTCAAGGAAGAGGGTTCCGCCGTAGCCTTTACCGAAGCAGCCGAACTGATGCGCGAGGATATGGCGCAGATCGTCACTCGCCTGGAACGCGCCAACATGAGCGTCGTCACCCAGGGCTTGGAACTCGACGTGATCAAAGCCCTCGAAGAAATGGTCGCCGCTTTGCAGAAAGCCCAGAAGGAACTCAAAGCCAGCAGCGGCGGAGGAGGCGGAGGCGGCGGCAAACCCGAGGACCAGCCAATGGTCGACAAGATCGCCGAGCTCAAGATGATTCGCGCGCTGCAAGAACGAATCCTGCTCCGCACCCAACGCTACGGCAAGCTCCTGGGCGAGAACGAAATCGCTCCGGCCGAAAAACCCGAACTCGTCGAAGCCATCCAAGGCCTCAGCGAACGCGAGCAACGCCTGCACAAAGTCACTCGCGACATCGTCCTCGGCAAGAACCAATAACCGTAGCTCGAAGCCATGCTTCGAGCGAGCCGCAAATCGTTTCAACAACGAATTCACGAGCATTTACTATGAAAAATCCTCTCTGCAAACTGACATTCGCGGCCATGCTCGGTTCGTCGTTGCTATTGGCTGACGAGCCTAAAGCCGATGGCCCAATCCCGCAGAATCCACGGGCCGTGCCAATGGCGGCCGATGAATTCGGCGCAGCGGCCACCTGGTCGATTCCGGCCACGGCGCAAGTTCGCGAGCAACTCTTCAAGCTGGCCGACGAACGAAAAGTTGCCCCCGGTGTGAAAACGGCGCTCGAGGGAATGTGGCCCAAAGAAGCCGCTCCGGCGGTCGCGATCATCGGAGCCGACGGCCAGCCGCTGGTCGCCCAGATTGATCCGCTGCTGCTCGATCGCGTCGTGCAAAGCCTGGCTCTGATCGAACCGGCGAGTGCCGACATCCTCAAGCTCGCGACGCTGCATCGCTCGGAACTCGACGTGCCGGAATTTCCGCTCTTGGCCGACGAGAAGCAGCCGGAATTCCTGCGTAATAACCTGCGGCTTTATTACGGCCGCTGGCTGAGCCAGGAACGTTACTACGAAGAAGCGCTCGTCGCTCTCAAAGAGCTCAAGCCGGAGCAAGTCGTCGATCCCATCGGGCTGCTCTTCTTCCAAAGCGTCAATCACCATGCCCTGCTCTTCAAGAAAGAAGGCCTCGAAACCATCGCCAAGCTGTTCGAGCATCGCGCCGATCTGCCGAAGCGCTATGAACTCGTGGGCCGGATGATGCAGATGGATTTGCAAGCGCTGAAGGAAGACTCGCTCGACCACATCTCGCGGCGGATGAACGACATCACGCGCCGGCTGGAATTCGGCCGCAGCGGCAAAAAGGTGCAAGGCGAAGAAAAGAAAGTCATCGCCGCTCTCGATAAACTCATCGAAGAAATGGAAAAGGAAGGCGGAGGAGGCGGTGGCGGAGGAGGCGGTGGAGGTCAAGGCGGCGGCGGACAGGCGCAAGGTATCCAATCCAGCGGCCCTGCGGCCGATAGCAACATCGCCCGCGGCACTGGCCCTGGCAACATCGGCCGCCGCAACATCGGCAACCAGTCGAGTTGGGGCGATCTGCCGGCCAAAGAGCGCGAAGAAGCCCTGCAGCAAATCGGCAAGGAATTTCCGTCGCATTACCGCGATTTAATCGAGGAATATTTCCGCCGCTTGGCCGAAACCGATTAACACTTTTTCCGGCTGGAAATTATAATAAGCATGTCAAAAACCCAGGAGTTTCTGCTCCTGGGATTTTGCTGTTTAAGACAAGCTGGCAATCCTCAGCAATAGCGTTCGCTTTTGATTCGTTTTACTCCTAAGGATGACCCGTGATCAACGGAGTTTCATTACTCGCCGCTTGGCTGCTGCTCGCCGACGCTGGCCCTGCTCTAACTTGGAAGGCTGCCACACTCGATGGCCAAGCCGTGAGCGGCGTCATCACCGGCCTTACCAACGAGACGCTGACGCTGCAAACCGAAGCCGGCCCCGTCAATCTGCCCCTCAACAAATTGCTCGGCGTTCTCCCCGGCAGTGCGATCACCCCGGAAGCGCCCGCCAGCGACCAGAAGCCCGCCGTTTGGATCGAATTTACCGACGGCACGCGCCTGCCCGCGGTTTCTTTTACCTGCGTCAAAGGCAAAGTCAAAATCGTGTCGGTCACCGGCGCGGAGCTCACGCCGGAACTAAAAACGCTCGCCAACGTCCGTTTCACTGAGACCTACGATCCGGCGTTCAAATTCGGCCGCGAAGGGATCGCGGCGGATCAGATCGGCGTCAAGAAAAAAGCCGGCCTCGACTTTCTCGAAGGGATCATCGGCGACGTCACAGCCGAAACGGTCAACTTTACGCTCGACGGCGACGCGCTGCCGGTCAATCGCACCAAGATCGACTCGCTCGTTTATGTGCAGCGCGGCGAAGACGAACTGCCGACGCCGGTCTGCGTCCTTGATGATTTCACCGGCGGCCAATACCAGGCCAAGGAATTCAAACTCGACGAGGGCCAGCTTTCGATCCTGACGCTCGGCGGCATTACTGTTACCCGGCCGCTGGAGCAAATCAAAAAGTTCGACTTCTCGGCGGGCAAGCTGCAGTACCTTTCGGACATGAAGCCCGATTCGGTGACGGTCACGCCCTTTGTGGAACTGCCGAAGCAATTTCCGGCGCTGCAGCAATACTTTGCTCCGCGCTTTGACCAAGGCCGCGATGACGCGGCGCTGCGGCTCGACGGCAAAGCCTACTCCAAGGGCATTTCGCTCCATAGCCGCACCGAAATCGTTTATAAAGTTCCCGCCAAGTCGCGCAAGTTCCTGGCCCTGGCCGGGATCGACGACTCGGTTGGGACCGAAGGACACGTCGCGGTGAAAATCAGCGGCGATGGGAAGGAACTTTACAGCGGCAACTTCAGCGGCCTCGACAAAGCCGTGCCGCTGGAAATCGATGTGACCGGCGTGCGCAAATTGACCATCCTGGTCGATTATGGGCAGGATCTCGACGTGGGTGATTACTTTGATTTGGCTGATGCCAGGATTGTGAAATGAGCCAACACCAATTGAAATTCAAGGGACTGCATCTTTCTTTAGCGTTCCTCGTCTTGTCCTCTTTCGCCCATGCGGCGGAACTCGATCCGGCCGTCGCCAAGATCGAAGCCGACCGCATTGCGGCCGTCGAAAAAGCGACGCCCAGCGTCGTCGCAATCTTCGCCAACGGCGGCAACGGCGGCGGTTCGGGCGTCATCGTCACACCCGATGGCTACGCGCTGTCGAATTTTCACGTCACGAAGCCGGCTGGCACGTTCATGAAGTGCGGCTTGGCCGATGGCAAGCTGTATGATGCGGTGATCGTGGGGGTCGATCCAGTGGGCGATGTGGCCCTGATCAAGCTGCACGGCCGCAATGACTTTACCGCGGCGGAAATGGCGGACAGCGACGAAGTCCAAGTCGGCGACTTCTGCTTTGCGATGGGCAATCCATTTCTGTTGGCAACCGATTTCACGCCGTCGATCTCCTACGGCGTCGTTTCGGGCACGCATCGTTATCAGTATCCGGCCGGGACGTTCCTCGAGTACGCCGATTGCATTCAAACCGACGCCGCGATCAACCCCGGCAACTCGGGCGGACCGCTGTTCGATAGCAAAGGCCGCTTGATCGGCATCAATGGCCGCGGGTCTTTCGAGAAGCGCGGCCGCGTCAACGTCGGCGTCGGGTATGCCATCTCGATCAATCAAATCAAGAAGTTCATGGGCGCGCTGCGCAGCGGCCGCGTCCTCGATCACGCCACCCTTGGCGCGCAGCTAACGACGTCGGACAGCGGCAAAGTCGTGGTTTCCAACGTCCTCCCGAACAGCGATGCCGAACGCCGCGGGCTAAGGTACGAAGACGAAGTGATCAGCTTCGCCGGCCGGCCCATTCGCACCGTCAATGCGTACAAGAATATTCTCGGCACCTTCCCGCGCGATTGGCGCGTCCCGATGACCGTCAAGCGCGACGGCGCGGAATACTCGATGAATATCCGACTGCTGGGCGTGAACCGCGAAGATGAACTGCTCGCGATCCTCGAAGGCTCCGAAAACCCCGAGGAAAATCCCAAACGCAAACCAGGCGATCCGGTTCCCAAACCGCGCGGCAAAAAAGATCCCGAAAAGAAGCCCCTCATTCCCAAAATTCAACTCGACAAACTCTTCAACAAAGAAGACGGGCCGCCGGCCGAATTGAAAAAGCAGTACGAAGCCCGCGAAGGTTTCGTGAATTACTACTTCAATAAACTCGAGCAAGAGCGGCTCTGGAAATCGGCCCAGGCGCTCGGGGACTTTTCCAAGATCCCCGGCGATTGGGTCTTCACCGGAACGCTCACCGGCAAATCGGAATTCAAGCTGACCCTCGGCCGGGAAAAAGCCAAGATCGAACTCCCCGTCGGCGATTCCGAAGCGAATGTCGGCGGCCTGCTGAACGAAGAAATAAATCCTCCGGGCAGCGGCGGCTTGCTGGCAGCGCTGCATCTTTGGAAGCGTTACCTGGTCGAAGGCCCGGGCAAATTCGGCCAACTGGTTTACGTCGGCACGATGCCCTGGCCGGGCGTTGACAACTGGTGCGACGTGCTAGTCGGCACGACGCAGGGGGTCGATATCCGGTTCTACTTTGATCCGGCCACGAAACGGCTCGCCGCGCTCGAATTTTTTAGCCAGGATAGTGATGATCCGTGCGAAGTCACGATCCTCGGCTATCAGGAAATCGAAGGCCGGCAATGGCCGAGCGAATTGTCGGTCCGTTACGCCGAACGCTCCTTCGGCCAATTCAAAATCGCCAAGGTCGAAGCCAGCGACAAACTCGCTCCGAAAGCCCCGGAACCGCCGGCGGATGCACCGGAGTAAGCATAACGTCGTGTGGCATTTAGCCCACGCGTCCAAGAATTTTTAACTCAAAAAGTAAATCCTTTCGCTCAATCCGTCATGCTGAATACCAAACGATTCGCGGCCATCCTTTTCACCCTGCTGTTTCTCGCGTCGAGCGCCTCGGCGCAGAGTGTGCCGGCGGTGGTGCGCGCGGCGCAAGCGAAGCAGGTCAAACTCTACGGCGCCGGCGGGTTTCAAGGGCTCGAAGCCTATCAATCGGGGTTCCTGATCTCGGACGAAGGCCACATCCTCACCGTCTACAGCTACGTTCTCGACTCGAACTACATCACCGCGACGCTCGACGACGGGAGCAAGTACGAAGCCAAGCTTCTCGGCGCCGATCCCAAACTCGAAGTCGCCGTCCTCAAGATCGATCTCAAGGGGAACCCCGTCTCGTTCTACGATCTGAGCAAAGCCGTCACCGGCACCGCCGGGCAGCGCGTCCTCGCGCACAGCAATCTCTACGGCGTCGCCGTGGGCGATGAACCGGTCAGCGTCCAGCGCGGGGTGATCTCGTCGGTCTCGAATCTCGAAGCCCGCCGCGGCGTGTACGACACGATGTACAACGGCCCGGTGTATGTTCTCGACGCGATGACCAACAACCCCGGCGCGGCGGGCGGGGCGTTGACCAACTGGCGCGGCGAACTGCTGGGGATGCTGGGCAAGGAACTGCGCAACTCGCGCAACAACCTCTGGCTGAACTACGCCTTTCCGATCGCCCAGCTCAACGACGCGATCGAGCGGATCAAAGCCGGCAAAGCGCCGCCGGTCGGCAACGATCTGGCCGCCCCGAAACTCAAAAACCCGCTGACACTCAAAGCACTCGGCATCGTCCTAGTGCCGAATGTTCTGGAGCGCACGCCGCCGTTCATCGACGAAGTCCGCCCCAATACACCCGCCGCGAAAGCCGGTTTGAAGCCGGACGATTTGGTGCTGTTCGTGGACGATCAATTGGTTCAATCGTGCCAGGCCTTTACGAAGCTGCTCGAACGGATCGAACTCGACACGCCGATCAAAATCATCGTCATGCGCGAAAACAACCGGCAGCAGGAACTTCTTGAAGTCCCGCTCCAAGTCGCGCCGGCTCCTTAATGCGTCATCACTTCTTCCATGCAATAACAAAGCCCAGGGGTTCACCCCCTGGGAGCATTTTCCGATAGCGCTGCGAAACTTATGAGAAATCCGCTTGCAGTATTCTTCGCGTGCCTGAGCTGCTTCATTTCGCTCGTGCTGCCGACGTTGGCCCAAGACATTGACCCCTACGAACGGGCCATCGTCGCCGCCACCGAACGCGTCGCGCCGTCCCTCGTGCGCATCGAAACGCTCGGCGGCCTCGACAAGGTCGGCGCGGTTCTGATCGGCACCGGTCCGACGACGGGCATGGCAGTCGGCAAGAACGGCCTGATCATTTCGAGTGCGTTCAACTTCGCGCAGAAGCCGGCGCAGATTCTGGTCTACCTGAATGACGGCAGCCGGCATCCGGCGAAACTAATTGCGACCGATCACAATCAAAAGCTGGTCCTGCTCAAGATCGAAACCACCACCGAACTCCCCGTCCCCGAAGCCGCCCCAATGAAAGAAGTCAAAGTGGGCCAGACGGTCATCGCGCTCGGCCGCGCGTTCGATGCCGACAAGCCGAATCTCTCGGCCGGCATCGTCAGCGCCGTCGGCCGGATCTGGGGCAAGGCCGTGCAAACCGACGCCAAGATCTCGCCCAACAACTACGGCGGGCCGCTGATCGATCTGCAAGGCCGCGTTGTCGGCATCCTCACACCCCTCTCGCCCCAAGCCGCCGGTGATGACGCTGGCGTGGAGTGGTACGACTCGGGCATCGGCTTTGCCGTCCCGCTAACGGCGATCAACCGCGTGCTGCCGCGTTTGGAAAAAGGCGAAGACCTGTACTCGGGACTGCTCGGGATCAGCCTCAAGAAAGGCGACGTCTACGTCGAACCAGCGACACTCGGGGCGATCGCGACGAACTCGCCCGCCAGCAAAGCCGAATGGAAAGTCGGCGACACGATCATCAAGATCAACGACATCCCGATCGCGCGGCAAAATCAACTGAAGCACGCGATGGGCCCGCTCTTCGCTGGCGATACGGTCCACGTCACGCTGAAGCGCGGCAGTGGAATCATCGAAAGCGACGTCCCGCTTGTCTCCAAGATCACCGCCTACCAGCATCCGTTCCTGGGCATCATCCCGGCTCGCGAACCCGAGGGCCAAAAGAGCTCCGGCCTAGGCTTGCACGGGATCTACCCGAATAGCCCCGCCGCCAAGGCAGGTTTGCGGCTCAGTGATCGAATCATCGGCGCGGGCGACAAGTTGATCGCGGACCGCGCGGATTTGCAAGAACACCTGCACACGCTCGCGCCAAATCAGGAGCTCGTCCTCAAAATACAGCGCGACGGCAAGACCGAAACCGTGACACTCAAACTCGCTAAACTCCCCGAAGCGCTCGCCCCCGACCTGCCGCCTCGTGACGTATTCCCAGGACCGACCGAAGGGGAAAAACCCGCCACGGGGCTGGTCACGATCAAAATTCCGGAAGTCAAGAACGAATGTGTCGTGTTCGTGCCGGAGACATACCAGGCCAATATGCCGCATGGGCTCGTGATCTGGCTGCCTGCGCCGGGCATGGTCAAGGATGCAGACCTGGAAAAGACTTGGAAGGAACTCGCGGTGACGCACGGTCTGCTCGTGGTGATGCCCAAGAGCGCCGATCCGACGAAATGGGAAAAAAGCGAGCTCGAATTCATTACCAAAGCCGCGAATGACGTGATCGGCAAGTACAACATCGACCGTGCGCGCATCGCGACGATCGGTCAAGACGGCGGCGGCAACATGGCGTGGCTGCTGGCATTCCAACAGCGCGATCTGGTCCGCGGCGTCGCGGCGATCAATGCCCTCGTTCCCACCGGCACGAAACCGCCGGCCACGGACCCGCTGAGGCGGCTCTACGTTTTGCAAGCTTCGCCGGTCAAGGGTCCCGCGGCGATCAAATTCAACGAGCTGACCAAGACGCTCCGCGAGCTGTTTTATCCCGTCCTGGCCATCGACCTGGGCGAGGCTCCGCGGGGATTGAACGAAGCCGAATTCGGCCAACTGGCCCGCTGGGTCGATTCGCTGGACGCGCTCTAAGTCATGCCCTCATCCCGCGGCAGCCGTTCTGCTCCGAAACCCGCCACAACGAATTCCCCGCCCGCGGGCGATCTGCGTTGGCGCATTGGCGCGATCGCGCTGGTGCTGCTGAGCTTGGCCGGGTATTTGGCTTGGCAAGAGTTCTACACCCCGCAAGCGGACAACCAACCAGCGCAGTGGTTCGCCGCGGCCCTGCGTGTGGGTCTGGTCATGGCAGCAATCTGGCTCGCTTGGCCAGAGCTGCGGAAACTATCGCCGTGGTTTCTGGGGCTGTTAACGGTGTTGCTGCCGATCACGCTCATCGTGATCGCCAAGTGGCCGCGCTACCTGCCCGTGTTTCTGATCGGCGGCGTGGTGCTCTATATTTTGCGTCCGCGCGGGAATCGGCGGGGGGCTTGAGTGAACTGGGACAAAAAAACGATTTTTCATGCAGCTTGCCTCTAAAAGGAGGAAGGGAAAAGGAAAAGGTGGAGTATTACCACCTTCTTCCTTTTCCCTTTTTCCTTTGCCCAAGTCACGGTTTTGCAATGACAAGAATCGCCGAAGCTCCGCTCACCTTCGCCCGCTTGTCGAATCCGGCCGCGCGGCGATAAAATCAGGAATTGAATCGAGCTGCCTGTCTTTGAAATCGCATTGGAACGCTATGGCCGAGGACTATTACGACACCCTGGAAGTCAGCCGCACGGCCACGCCCGAGGAAATTCAAAAATCCTACCGCAATCTGGCGCGCAAATATCATCCGGACCTGAATCCCGACGACAAAAAGGCGAAAGCCAAATTCCAGCTGGTCCAAAAGGCGTTTGAAACGCTCAACGACGAAAAGAAGCGTAAACTCTACGACCAGTTCGGCGCGGACTACGAACAAATGGCCGCCGGCGGCGGGCCGCGTCCCGGCGGACCCGGCGGGTTCAACTGGGGCGGTGGAGGCGGCGCGGGTGG
>JBGSSS010000158.1:0-7306 GCA_041736895.1 Pirellulales bacterium | reverse complement strand
CCTCGGCGGCGTGGCGATGCTCGGCTTCGCTGGCTGGAGCCTCCGCCGTAAGCAGAAGTAAGCCTAACAAATCCCGCGTATGAACCAGCCACCGCTGAGACAAACACGTCAATCATCGACAACGCCGCAGAGTGATCTCTGCGGCGTTGTTGTTTTGATTCGTCAGTTGATTGAACTAATCTCTCGGGTTTGTCGTAACGCAAAGACTAATGGTTTTCCGGCGAATCGAGAAAGATGCCGGTTGTCAAACAACCGGGTGACTGAAGTCACCCGCTCGCGGGGAAAGACTTACCCTTTTCGATCGGGAACACTCTTGACGAAGCGCCCCCTTTGACCGCCCCCCTCTTCTATCGGTATGATACAGTTAGTTCGACGTCCCATGGGTGGCCCACACGGTGGGGAGCTATGAATCTGGTCAGGGAGTAACATCAGCAGCCATAAGTACCACTCTCTAGGTGTTGTGGGCCATCCATTGGACGCCGAAATTGTAGAAAGTCAGGCCAGCGTGCCTGACTTTCTTTTTGGACTCTGGGACTAAATTCAAAGAATTTTTTGCCACTGATGAACACGGAATAAAAACTGATTTTCACTGATCTGATCTTGAGGAAGTCAAATCATCAGTGGCTCACTCCTGGGCTGATCAGTGAAAATCATTGAACAATCCGTGCAAATCCGTGGCAAAAAGTTTGGTAGAATGCTCGCTGTGATGAGCGGCGGATTTGTCTTTGCTTACGAGAGGGTTCTCGATGCCCGAAGCTGCGATGTTCTCTGAAGGGACGGAAGCCCCGGGTGCGGCGAGAAAAGAGCACGAGGTCGTCGCGCTCAAGTATCGCCCGCAGACATTCGAGCAACTCGTCGGCCAAGAGCACGTCTGGAAAGGTCTCGTCGGCGCGATCCAATCCAACCGCGTGGGGCATGCGTATCTTTTCACCGGCGCGCGCGGGACAGGCAAGACCACCACGGCGCGGATCTTTGCCAAATGCTTGAACTGCTTGAGTTCGCCAACGCCGGTGACCGTGCCGTGCGAGAAGTGCGATAGCTGCATGAGCATCAGCGACCGCGGCAGCGACATCGACGTGATCGAAATCGATGCCGCGAGCACCAACGGCGTCGATGATGTGCGCGACCTGCGGCAGAACGCGATCGTGCGGCCGACGCGTTCGCGGTACAAGATTTACATCCTCGACGAAGCGCACATGATGTCCAAGGCGGCGTTCAACGCGCTGCTCAAGACGCTCGAAGAACCGCCGCCGCATGTGAAGTTCATCTTCTGCACGACCGAAGCCGAGAAGATCCCGATCACGATCCTCTCACGCTGCCAGCGGTTCGATTTCGCGCACGTCGAGACGCCGAAAATTTCGCAGCGGCTCACCCAAATCGCCGAAGCGGAACATGTGAAGGTCGAACCCGACGCGATCGCGATCCTCGCCCGCCGTGCGGGCGGGTCGATGCGCGATAGCCAGTCGTTGCTCGAGCAGTTGCTCGCCTTCGGCAAAACAACAATCACGGCCGACGACGTCCATCAGATGCTCGGCACGACCGATTCCTCGCGGCTGCTGATGCTGCTGACGCGCGTCGCGGCCCGCGACGCGGCCGGCGCGCTCGCGGAGTTCGGTGTCACACTCTCGGCCGGGGCGGAAGTCGGCACGCTGTGGGATCAGTTGCTGGGCCTGCTGCGCGACTTGCTCGTGCTGTCGGTCGATGGCAGCGAGGAGCTACTGCTGCATAGTCTTCCCGGCGAAGCCGAGAACCTCCGGCAGTTGGCGAAGCAATTCGGGATCGAAACGCTGCTCGCACTCGTCCAGATCGTAGATCAGACAATGGCCCGGCTGCGCTATGTGCAGCAGCCGCGCATCCTCGCCGAGATTGCCCTCGTGCGCATGTGCCGGATCGCCGACCTGCAAGTGGTCTCGCAAGTCGTGCAAGCGCTCCGCACGGGCAACCTTGGCAGCGTGACGCTCAATCTGCCAGCTGTAGGCACAGTGTTGCCAGCTGTAGGCACAGTGCGGCCAGCGCCGGCGAATACTGTAGCACCTTCAACGACAGCGGCTTCGGCGGAGCCGGTGCCGCCTGCACCCGCGCTAAAAAAAAACGAAGTAGCGGCTGATGCGATTGAGCCGGCGTTAACGCCCGGCGAGCAGCATGTGAATGGAACGTCGTTGCGCCAGGGGGCGGAGCCCCTGGGCTTAGGTGTTGATGACGACAGCGAGCCTGCGACCGCGCCGGCGGCACTCTTGCCGTCGAACAGCGATGCGGAGATTCTTGCCGCGTGGCGGACGACTCTCAGCGAACAGAACGGGCTATTGAGCGATCACGCGCGCGACGCGACACCGTCGATCGTCAACAAGCAACTGGTCCTGACATTCGCGAAGCGATATAATTTCGGAAGGCAGTCGTGCGAGCGCGGAAACAACTTAGCGCAGCTCGAAAGCTGGCTCGAAGAACGAATCGGGCGGCGGATCAAGATCGTGACCGCGCTCTCCGACGAAGCGGAACCGGTTGCTGCGGCATCACCTGCCGTCGCAGCTCCCCAGGGCGCATCGCGGCAGCGAAAGCAAGAAATTGAGCAGCACCCGCTGGTCAAAAAGGCGATGGAAGCCTTCGCCGCGCGGGTCGTTGGTGTGATCGATGTCGAGCCGGGTCAGAAGACTTAAAATAGTGTCTCTGCTGGGAAAGAACCCCCTCCCCAGCCCACCCCGCAAGGGGGAGGGAGCCAGACAGTTTTATGTGGGGATCGAAGCTGAAACTTTAATAGGACGTTCAACGACTTTTCCGCCATGTTCAAAGGCCTTTCGCAACTTGCTAGTCTTGTCTCGAATGCACGCAATCTTGGCGACAAGATGCAATCAATTCAGGCGGAGCTCGCGATGCAGCGCGCCACGGGCCGCGCCGGCGGTGATTTGGTGATCGTCGAGGTCAATGGCCTCGGACAAGTGCTGAACGTGAAGCTTGATCCGGCGCTTGTCGAGCGCAAGGATCAGGAGATGCTCGAGGACTTGCTCCCCGCCGCGATCAATGATGCCTTGGCCAAGTCCAAGGAACTGCATGTCAACGCGATGCAAGCAATGACCGGCGGGCTCGATATGTCGGCGATGAAGGATATGCTCGGCAAGTTCACTCCGGAAGAAAATAAGTAAGTGTCATGGCCCAGCTTACGGAATCCGTCACGCGCCTGATTGACGAGCTCGCCAAGCTCCCAGGCATTGGCCGCAAATCAGCCGAACGGATCGCCTACCACATCCTCCGGGTCAATAAACCCGAAGCACTCGCCTTGGCCGATTCGATTCGCAATGTGCGCGAGAACGTGCGCTATTGCGAGACCTGCTTCTATCTTTCGGAAACGGCGCAGTGCGAGATCTGCTCTAACCCGCAGCGTGATCAAACGTTGCTCTGCGTCGTCGAGCAGCCGCGCGACGTGATCGCGCTGGAACAACCCGGGACCTATCGCGGGCTGTATCATGTTTTGCTGGGGCGGATTGCTCCGCTGGAAAACATCGGGCCGGATCAATTGACAATCCAACCGCTGGTCGAACGCGTCCGAACTGGCAAGTTCCGCGAGTTGATCATGGGGACGAATCCGACGCTCGAAGGGGACGGGACAGCGCTGTACATTTCAAATTTGCTCGGTCCGGACTCGATTCCGATGACGCGGCTAGCACGGGGGATTACAACGGGAAGCGTCCTGGAATTTGCCAATAAAGAGATTTTGGCCGATGCTTTATCAGGTCGGCAAAAATTTTAGGTTAATTTTTCTGGGTAATATTGCCTGCAATGATAAAAAACACGCGGCTAAACCTATCTTCGGCACGGCTTTAGCTATAAGGTACAATTGCCATGCCCCTAAGCAGGGATACATTGATATAAGAGGCGCGGGCAGCGACCGAGTCGCTAGTACCACCTCCGAACACTCGTCCACGAACAAAACAACGGTCTTTTCTTATGCGTTTATCCTTTGGCCAGGAAATGCGTCAGGCCCAGAAGCAAATTCTGGCACCGCGCATGATTCAGTCGATGGAAATCTTGCAACTGCCGTTGATGGCGTTGCAAGAACGAATCGATCAAGAACTGCAAGAAAACGAAGCGCTCGAGATCCAAGAAGAAAACGAGGATCAACTCGAAGGAGCTGCGGCTCAAGAAAAAGCCGACGCCGATGCCGACGCGCTGCCCGAGACGCGCACGGCCGACGAAAAGGAAATGGTCGTCGACGAGACGCACGACAACGCGGACGATTTCGAACGTCTCGCGACACTCGACGAAGAGTGGCCTGACACGTACGAAGAACGCAGCAAACCCTCGTCGGCACGTATAGAAGAGCAAGGCGACCGGCAGCACGACACGATGGCCAACATGGTCTCGCGTCCGGTGACGCTGCAAGATCACTTGCACGAACAGCTAAGTTACTTTGATCTCGATGATGATGTCCGCGGCATGTGCGACCGGATCATCTACAACCTCGACAAGAATGGCTACTTTCCAGGCCGTATCGAGGACATGCTCGACGCGACCGGCGGCAACGCTCAACTCGCCACGGCGAAGAAGGCACTCGCTGTGGTTCAAAAGCTCGACCCCGCCGGCGTCGGCGCGCGGGACTTGAAAGAGTGCTTGCTGCTGCAACTGCAGCCCGAGATGCCGTACTATGACGAACTCAAGACGTTGATCACCAACCATCTTGAGGATCTCGAACACAATCGGATGCCGATCATCCAACGCAAGACAGGCTACACCCTGGAACAAATCCAGGACGTGCTGCACGAACTGCGCAAGCTGAAACCAAAACCGGGTGCCGATTTTCAAAGCGAATTCGTCCCGAATGTCACGCCCGACTTATTCGTCGAACCGAACGAAGGGGGCGGGTACAAGGTTCGCCTGGAAGATACACGCCTGCCGAATCTCTACATCAGCCCCTACTATCGCCAGCTTCTAATGAGCGGCCAAGCCGACGAAAAGACGCGTGAGTACATCAAGCGCAAGATCAACTCGGCGCAATGGCTGATCGAAGCGATCGAACAACGCCGCGGCACGCTGACCAAGGTCGCGCAGGCGATCGTCGACCATCAGGTCGAGTTCCTGAACCGCGGGCCGGAATTTCTAGAACCGCTGAAAATGCAGCAAATCGCCGACAAAGTCGGCGTCCACGTCACCACGGTGAGTCGCGCGGTCGACGACAAGTGGGCGCAGACACCGCGCGGGATTTTCCCGCTCAAGCGGTTCTTCGTCGGCGGCACCGTCAGCGCCGATGGCGATGAAGTCGCCTGGGACACGGTGCGGTTGAAGCTGCAAGAAGTCATCGATCACGAGGATAAGAGCAAACCGTACAGCGACGACGATCTGGTCAACGTGCTCGGCACGCACGGAATCACCGTCGCCCGCCGCACGATTACCAAATATCGCAAGGCGATGAACATCGCCAGCTCGCGCCAGCGCCGTGACTGGAGCATCGAAGCTCCGAAAAACGGCAACGGCAAACATGCCGAACCGACTCCCGCTGCTGACGGCGACGATGAATAGCCCGTCGCCGGCTTGCGGAGAACAAATGCAACGCGATTGAATGTATAAATTCATCGCGTTTTTTTCTTTACTGATCCGAATTATCTGCGACGTCGATTTTCGTTGGCTCGATGTACGCTGGTTGAGCAGGATTCTTGGATGCCGCGCCGATGTCAACGCCGCGACGATAGCGTTCTTCGAGGCGCGCTTTGTCGATCAGGTCCGCGACCTCACGCAAATTCGCAATCCCGCGCAAGACGATATTAGGAATGTCCGGCTGTTCGGACGCAATTTCCAAGTTGCCGACCTTGAGTAGCCGTTCCAGCGGGCCTTGCGTAAAGTCGGTTTTGTCGAGATGCATGATGTCGATCCGGTCGACCTTCTTGAATAAGATGCCGTGCTCGATAAACAGCCGCAGCTTGGTCAGCCGGTAATGGACGATCACGCGGCGATACCAATAAAGAACCGCGAGCGAAACCCACAGCACTCCAATACAAATCAGCCCGATCCACCAAGCGGTCGAATTAGCTTCCCAAACATACAGCCCAACGAACGCCGCGATTGTGATCAGCAACGCCATCGCCCAATAACCGTACATCGCTTGGGGGACGAAGCGGCCTTCCCAGAGAGTTTTGTCCTCTGGCAACCCGTGATGTTCGGAATCATGGATCGCGGCCGGCACAGGGACCTTTGTCGTCGTCGGGACGGCGGGATTTTTCCTGCGGGTCGCATCGTACTGCAACTGCGCGCCGCAAAATTGGCAAAACTTGGCGTCGGCTGGGATTTCCTGAGAACAAGCGGGGCACTTCATAACGGCAAGCTTCCGAAGAGAAAGGTTGGATTCAACGTCTCTGTTCAAAGTATAGAGAACTTTTGGTTTGCTAGCACGGGGAAAAAGAATTCAGCTTAAAACCTCGAGTGGGCAGCGTGAGCTGCCCGGTTCTAATTCCGACTTCCGCGCGTTTCCTCTCGTCAATTCGCTCGCCGGGCAACTATATTGGGGTGATGCGATGCCCTTACTGTAAAGCCGACAATGACCGAGTGCTCGATACGCGCACCAGCGACGATGGGTTCTGCATTCGCCGCCGCCGCGAATGTATCAGCTGCCACCGCCGCACGACCACCTACGAGCGTATTGAAGAGGCGATGATTAAGGTCGTCAAGAAAGACGGCTCGCGCATTCCGTTCGATCGCCAGAAGATCAAAAGCGGCCTGACCAAGGCATGTTGGAAACGGCCGATCAGCGACGAGCAAATCGAAGCCGTGGTCTCGTCGATCGAACGGCAAATATACGACGACTACGAATCCGAAATCGAAACGCCGCAGATCGGCGAACTCGTGATGGCCGAGTTGCGCAAGCTCGACCATGTTGCCTTTGTCCGCTTTGCGAGCGTGTACCGCGAGTTCAAAGATGTGCGAGACTTCGTCGAAGAGCTCGAACCGATCCTAGCGGAATCGCGCGCGGCCAAGAAATAAATTGGTTATTTTTTGCTAGCAGGTTCTTTTTTTGTTCGCGCGATTGCTGGCACACTGCGTTCGCGAGGCTGAAATTGACTCCCTCGCTGACGCGTCGGGCTTTTATCGCAAGACTGCTCTAGTGAGTGCTTGCCGGGTTTGCTAAAAATCCCGAACTTTCCGCAGCGGTAGGCTGGGGAATTTGTTCGCCGCACCTGGCTACGCCGGCGCGGCTTTCATGGGACCAGCGCGAGAATTCTTTCGATGTCGCCGATCACCGCAGAACCGCCCGTGCCAGAGACCGCCGCCCGCGGCAGCCGCGGCGCGTTGCATCGCAACCTCGGCATCAAGCGCCGCGGCTTGC
>JBGSSS010000157.1:0-36777 GCA_041736895.1 Pirellulales bacterium | reverse complement strand
CCTCGGCGGCGTGGCGATGCTCGGCTTCGCTGGCTGGAGCCTCCGCCGTAAGCAGAAGTAAGCCTAACAAATCCCGCGTATGAACCAGCCACCGCTGAGACAAACACGTCAATCATCGACAACGCCGCAGAGTGATCTCTGTGGCGTTGTTGTTTTTAGTGATCTGTCAGAATAATTGAACTGTATCTATGATTGAACTATCCTGAATGCTTCAAGAGTAACCTCGATTGTCTTGGAGTGTTGCCGCATGATTTTCATCCTTCGCCTAGTCCGCAACCTGACATTGGTTGGACTCGTATTTTTTTGCGCTTCGGTTTCGTATGCGAGCGTGCTCTACGATGGCTCATCCGGGCTGACACTGGAACAATACGGCGGCTGGTCCTACAATGAAGACGGCGGCTCGCTTGGCAGTCCCGCGACTTCGCCCAATCATTTTGCTTCCGGCAACGGGACGATTCTACAGACCATGGATCCCCTCACCGATCGCGCGGGTTTCCAACGGACGAATCTCGCGCTCGATCGAACGCTGGGCTATACGCTCCGCTTCAATTTACGCATCGATCAAGAAGCGATCCCCTCGAACGATCGCGCCGGTTTTAGCCTAACTGCGCTGAGTCCTGATCTGACAGGGATCGAACTTGCTTTTTGGGGTGATCGCGTTTTCGCGCAAGCCGGCGCCCCGAACTACTTCACGCATGCCGAAGAGTCGCTCGTCGATAACACGATTGCCCGCGAGTATTTTTTGCTAGTGCAAGGCAGCAGTTACTCGCTGAGTTGGACGGGCGGAGGGAGTCCGCTGACAGGCTCGCTGCGGAACTACACCGGGTATGGCAATGTCTTTTACTTTATTCCCAATCTCCTCGCACTGAGCGATAACACGACCCAAGCTTCGGCGAATGTCTGGATTGGGAATATCGAGTTTCAAACAATCCCCGAACCGGGGACTTGGACCGCTGGAGCATTTTTGCTGCTCGGTCTAGGCGTCTACAAAATGCGCAGGGCTCGGCTTGCCGCGTAGGATCTATCCCGTTAGCAGCCCACGGCGTAAGCAAGCGAGTGTTAAAACATGCAACACTCCCTTGCTTACGCGTCGGGCTGCTAAAGACCTTGCCGAAATGGAGCCCTGCGCCATGCTCAACCGCCGACGATTTCTGGGAAGTTCGCTCGCGGGAGCAGCAAGCCTGCCGCTGTGGCTGCCGACCGCGAAGCATCTCTTCGCTCAAGCACCCGGCGATCGCCCCACACGCAACGATTCGGTCAAGGTCGTGAACCCGCGGACGCGTGTGCCGATCGGAATCATCGTCGATGACTCGACGTGCTTAGTGAACCTGAACCGGTTCGCGATGCCGCAATTCAACGAGGCGTGGAGTGGAACGAAGCCCGTCTATCATCGCGATTGGAAGAGTTGGCCGGCCGAGATTCCCGACAGTTTCGTGCGCCGGTTCATCGATTGGGCAGCCGAAAACGATGTGAAGGGCAAGTACAGCATCGTTCCGTTTCCAGCGTGTGTCGGGCGACTCGATGGCGAGATGCCGGGTTGGTCGCGCAAGGAGATTCGCGACTCGATCGATCTGGTGCGTAAGCACGTGCTGCCGAATTGGGACCTGCATCCCGAGATGGTCACGCACACACGCGTGATCGATCTGAAAACGGGGCATCCACTGAAGGATTACACTTCGCGCGAGATGGAGAATTGGGAATGGACGCGCGGCAAGAGCGCCGACGAGCTGACCGATTACATCGCCTACGCGCTGCAGATTTTGAAGAACGTCGACCTCCCTTGCACGGGCATCACCACGCCGGGCGGGTTTGGCAAGAACGCCCGCGACAACATGGGCCTCGCCGCAATGCGGGCCACACGCGCGGTGATGGGCGAGGAACTGCCGCATTACTTCACCGACGTCGAATCGAGCGGCAACGCGAGCGTCGCGCCGCGCGTGATGCTGGCAAAGAACCTCGATACCGATTCGCCCGAGTGCGTGGTCAGCGTCCTCGGCTGCACGGGCGATTGGACCGGCGGCTGGAATTGCGTCGATCCCAAGGGAGCCGATGCGTTCATTACCGAAGATCTGAAAACCGGACGCCTCGTCGATGTCATCGAGCGCGGCGAACCGGCAATGCTGCTATGTCATTGGACGGGCGTTTACTTCAACGGCTACGAACTTGGGTTTCAAGTCTTCCAAGAAGTCTTCAAGCGCCTCCGGCAGCGTTACGACAATCTGCTCAGCATGAAGATGAGCGAGGTTGCTCGCTATTGGGCGGCACGCGAGCTGACTCGATGCGAGTTCGCCGCGAACACGCTCAAGCTCAAAGCTCCGTATGCCTGCGATGATTTTACGGTCGAGGTGCCAGCGCTCGCGGGCGAGTTGAAGCCGCGTCAGCGGCTCGGCGAGAAGACTGTCGTGCTGAATGAAGTGACGAAGCCGCTGGAACTCGTTAGCGGAACCTTTGTGCGCGATCCGCAGAAGCAACGGCTGACGCTCTGCTTGAAACTTCCGCGCGGAGCGAGCGGCGTGACGTTGCTCTAGAAATGATCGCGGCAACCTCGAACATGCCCACGCTCAACGACCGATTTCATTCCATGCTTTCGCTTATTGCGTGGGCATGGCACTCGCAACCGTGTTGAAAATCAGTCAAAAGCTCCATTGGCCGTTGACAATTGCCCCTCATTTACGGGAAAGTCATAGCTGAGGCAGTCCCAATCCCAGAAGTTTGCCAGGGAAAACTCGGCAATCTTGGCCTGATTCTTTGCTGGCATGAGTGAACGCATCATTACGATTGGCTCGGCTCCCTTGCGGTGTTTGACCGGCGTGCGCATTCTCGGCACCGGTTCATACGTCCCGAGCAAAGTCGTGACCAACGCCGATTTGGAGCACCTCGGCTGCGACAATGAATGGATCACGCAGCGCACGGGCATTCACGAGCGCCGCCACGTCGGTCCGCACGAAGCGACGAGCGACCTGGCCGTGGCTGCCGCGCTGAAAGCACTCGAAGCGGCGAACTGTTCGGCGAGCGACGTCGATCTGGTCATTGTCGGGACATTTACGCCCGATCATTCCGCTCCTTCGACGGCGTGCCTGGTGCAGAACAGGCTGGGCATCAACGCCCCGGCATTCGATGTCGCCGCGGCTTGTGCTGGGTTCTCGTTCGCGCTGATCACGGGGATGCAGTTCGTGGCCAGCGGCTGCGCCAAACGCGCGCTCGTCATCGGCGCGGATTGCAATTCACGGATCGTCAATCCGCGCGACCAGAAGATTTACCCCATTTTCGGCGACGGGGCAGGGGCCGTGTTGCTCGCTCCCGGTGAAAGCGATCAAGGCTTTGTTTCTTACACCCTCGGCTCCGATGGCTCGGGCGGCGATCTCCTCATCACCCCGATGTCCGGTTCGCGCGAACCCCTCTCCCGCGAAGGCTTCGACGCCGAACGACAGTATATCTACATGGACGGCCGGCCGGTTTTCAAATGGGCCGTCAAACTCGTGCCGCAATCCACCCGCGAAGTCTTAGCCGCCGCCCAACTCTCGATTGAGCAACTCCGCGGCGTGATCCTGCACCAAGCCAACGCCCGCATCATCGACGCCGTGGCCAAGGAACTCGAACTGCCCGCGGACAAGGTCTGGCGCAACATCGAGCGCTACGGCAACACCTCGGCCGGGAGCATCCCGCTGGTGCTCGACGAACATGTCCGCGCGGGCCACGTCCGCCGCGGCGATCTGCTGCTCATCAGCGGCTTCGGCGCGGGTCTCGCCTGGGGCACCGGCATCTGGCGCTGGTAGCTCTGTCTTTAGCAGCCCGACGCGTAAGCGAGGGAGTCTCTCTCTTTAGCAGCCCGACGCGTAAGCGAGGGAGTCTCTCTCTTTAGCAGCCCGACGCGTAAGCGAGGGAGTCACGTGAGATTGGCACTCCCTTGCTTACGCTGCGGGCTGCTAAAGAGAGAGCAAAATCTCTCCTAAGCCGCTGAACTTCGCCGCTAGAAATGCGTACAATACAGGCCCGCATTTTTTGCTAAGCGGCAAGCATCAATTCATCGCTCATCGTTCCTAGTTCATCGTTCTTCCTCCCTAACCCCGCGCAAGCAATGCCCGTTACGCTCGGACTGATTCAGATGCGTTGTTCGGCCGACAAGCAGGCCAACTTGGACAAGGTTCTCGCGCGAATCGGCGAAGCGGCCGCTGCCGGGGCGCATGTCGTGTGCCTGCAAGAGCTCTTCGGCAGCCTCTACTTCTGCCAGACCGAAGACCATCGGATGTTCGACCTCGCCGAGCCGATCCCTGGCCCGACGAGCGAAGCACTTGCCGCCGCCGCGAAGCAGCACAAGGTCGTTCTGGTCACGTCGCTCTTCGAACGCCGCGCACCGGGCTTGTACCACAACACGGCCGTGTTGTTCAACGACGACGGGTCGACGCTCGGCATCTATCGCAAGATGCACATCCCCGACGACCCGCGGTACTACGAAAAGTTTTACTTCACGCCGGGCGACACGGGTTTCAAGAAATTCGACACCAAGCATGGCCCGCTCGGCACGTGCGTCTGTTGGGATCAATGGTATCCCGAAGCGGCGCGGCTGACGGCGCTCGCCGGCGCGCAGATTTTGTTCTACCCCACGGCGATCGGCTGGCTCGTCGAAGAGAAGGCCGAGTACGGCAAGAGCCAGCACGAGGCGTGGGAAACGATGATGCGCTCACACGCGATCGCCAACGGCGTGTTCGTCGCGGCCGTGAATCGCGTCGGCATCGAAAACGAACCCGGCAGCACCAAAAACGGCATCGAGTTCTGGGGCGCGTCGTTCGTCGCCGACCCGAACGGCAACATCATCGCCCGGGCCTCGCACGACAAAGAAGAAACGCTGCTGGTCGAGTGCGACCTCGACCGGATCGACGTTGTCCGCACGCACTGGCCGTTCTTGCGCGATCGGCGGATCGATGCGTACGAGAATTTGACGAAGCGGTATTTGGATTAAAAGGGGCATGCATGACCACAATCACTTGGGTCTTCGAAACTGAAGCTTTCGCGAAAGGCGATTGCTTGCTGAAAGCAGCCAAAGAAGCTGGCCAGCGTGTCATCAATTGGCAAGACGATTGGTGGAGTACTCAGGCTTGGCCAACGATTTCCGGCACATGCATCTTTCATGGCAGTCTGGGTAACGCCGATCGCATCCATCGTGAGTTGCCCTGGCAGCCCGGGGCTTTTTGCAAAACGCAAAACTTTTATTGCTCATCCTGGTATTCCGCGTCAACTCGTTTATTGTTGCATGAACGTTGGTTGGTTTTGCCTGCTGCTCAAGCGGTTGAACAAGCAGAAGAGTTATTCGATCGCATCGGTGATGGGGAATCACTATTTGTCAGACCGGATAGTCCGCTAAAACCATTTAGCGGAAGAGTCGTGAAAAGTGGCGAGTTTACACTCCGAAAGCTCGATCATGGATTTTATTACGATGACGAGAATATTTCCGTTATTGTTGCTCCCGTACAAGATGTTAAACGAGAATGGCGCTTCGTCGTTGTTGATCGAGCGGTGATCACCGGAAGCGCATATCAAGCGGATGGCAGAACGGCATTGGTTGATTCACTAAGCGAACCCGCGTGGGAGTTTGCATCCCAAGTAGCGATGGAAATACCTTCACCCGAATCGGTCTATGTGCTGGACGTTTGCGAAACTTCGCAAGGATTAAGGCTCTTGGAATTGAATCCGTTCAGCGGCGCTGACTTGTATCATTGCGATGGAGCGAAGATCGTACAGGCGATCAGTGCAATGTATGCATCTTAATCATTGCGGTGACTTAGTTGCCAACTCTCCTGTACTAGCGAATTTGCGTTTGGCAACGCTATAATCAGTCGCGAATTGTGATCGTTCCGCAACTTTTCCGAACATACTGCCCGCAATGTCCACCGCCGATCTCAGCTCTGATTTGCCCAGCGAAGGTACCAGCCACAACGACGAGTACGGCGAGCAATTGCCGCGCGTCCTTGGCTATCGGATGCCGGCCGAGTGGGAGCCGCATGCCGCGACATGGCTGTCGTGGCCGCACAAGGAAGCAAGTTGGCCCGGCAATTTCGCGCCGATCCCAAAACTCTACGAACGCCTGGTGCGCACAATTTCGCGGCACGAACACGTGCATATACTGGCCGGGAAACTCGACGAGGAGGGGCGTTCGACCGTTCCCATCGAGATCGCGAACCTGCCCAATGTCACCGTCCATCCGGTGGCGACGGACGACTCGTGGATTCGCGACAGCGGGCCGACGTTTTTGGTCGGCAGCAAAGCCAAAAGCAAGCCGGCGCTCGTGAACTGGGGTTACAACGCCTGGGGGGGCAAGTACCCGCCGTTTGATCTCGACGACGCGATCCCGGCCGAAGTCGGTGCGATCACCGGCCGGCAGTTGTTCACGCCGGGCATGATCCTCGAAGGAGGCGCGGTCGACGTGAACGGCAACGGGTCGCTGCTAACGAGCGAGCAATGCCTGCTCAATCCGAATCGCAATCCGGAGATGAGCAAGGAGGACATCGAGGAAAAACTTCGCGACTACCTGAGCGTCTCGCAGATCCTTTGGCTCCGCGAAGGGATCGTCGGCGACGACACCGATGGGCACATCGACGAACTCGCGCGGTTCGTGAACCCCACGACGATCGTCTGCGCCGTCGAAGAAAACACGAACGACGAGAACTATGCGGTGCTGCAGGAGAACCTGGAAAGGCTGCGCAGCTTCCGCGATCTCGACGGCCGCCCCTTCACGATCATCCCGCTGCCGATGCCGCAGCCGCTTATGTACACACCCGAAGATGGCGAGGCCCAGCGCATGCCCGGCAGCTACTGCAATTTTTACATCGCCAACGGCCTGGTGATCGTCCCGCAATTCGACGATCCGGCCGACGCCCGCGTGCTTGATATCATGCGACCGCTCTTCCCCGGCCGCGAAGTGATCGGGTTCCGCGCGCGGGAATTGGCCTGGGGGTTGGGGGCGTTTCACTGCATTACGCAGCAGGAGCCGGCTATTTCTTCGGGGAGTTGAGCGATTTGGCCGCCGCTTAAGCGAGCCATTCCTCGCAATTCCCGCGCTGTTTCCACGCCGTTTGCGCGGCATTTGTACGCGAAAAATCGACGGATTTGCCTCGAAGTACCGCGCTCATTTTCGGCGCGCAGGTTCCTTTGTTCTCGCGCGAAGGCGCGAAGACCGCGAAGTCTTCTTCAAAGTCTTTCCACGTGGATTTCCACTCGAAAAAGCTTCGATTCGCGCGCTTTTTGAACACCAAATTGTCAAAGATCGACTGTCACCCCGGACCATAGGCCAGGGACTTAGTTTCAGGCACTAAGTCACCCGTGATGGGCGCAACCACACCGACATGTGCCACCCCTGTTGCTAGCGGTCAACACTGCAGTGCCGATCCTGGGTTTCAGGGCACAGCACAAGCGAACAGGGGAACATGTCGGGGATCGATGTCTCGGGCTTCGGCTAGTGAGCAAACACCCGCACGATTTCCACGAGCTGCCGAGTCTTCTGGCTTGCTGCGATCCGGCCATATTGAACATGACCAAGCCCATGCTTCTATCACGCAACGCTCACGGCTCGTTTTCTCGCCAACTCGGCCCCAAGCAGCCAGTCGAGGAATGAAGCATCTCGACTCGAAACCACTGGGCGCACCATCGCATTTCTAGATCCCACTACACCACACCCGTTGGCACAAAATCAAACCCCTTTTTTAGAAAATTCTGAATTGACCCAGGCCGCGCAGAGATAGGCATCCGCGCGCGGGAATTGGCTTTGGGGATTGGGGGCGTTTCACTGCATTACGCAGCAGGAGCCGGCGTTGTAGAAGTCAGCACTTCTTCGCAAGTGTGAAACCAACAAGAGAATAATCTGCTTTCTTGATATACGTTGAGTCTTCAGGAAATCCTGATTCAGATTCAACGACTAAACCTGCTGCCGTAATCAAGAAAACACGGCTGAATGGGTGGTATTCTGCTGACAATTTGATGGTCGTTGGCGATTCATCGTAATGACCAACTTCGCCGAATTCCGACATTCCAAATTCGCCTTTTTGGCGATGCAATTTCTTTTGTAGCAGATAAATTTGATTCTGATGTAAAGTCAACTTCACTTCAACGTTGTCGTGCCTATCGACATAAGTTGCGAGACGAGTGAAGCGAGAAGTCTGCCACCAATCATTGAAAATCCGAGGCGTGGCGAAGCAGAATAGAATCGTCCCGCCATCAAGTAACCACGGCAAGAAAAACCAATACCAATCAACGCCAAGCAACCATTGACCTAGATTGAGGAAGATAGGCCCTACCAGTGGAATAATTATCAAGCTACTGTCGCGTTTTTCTGTCAAATACACCATCAATTCAATAAAGAGACCAAGGTAAAAAATAAATACAAAAATGCTTCCTAAAGTGATGAACCCATTACCAATTCGTTGTGCATCGAATTCCATAAGAAAGCCCAATTTCAACCCGCTTTCACTTGAACTTGGCCCGCTTTTCCAATGCGCGGGCGACTGACTGTGATCTTCACATCACAACCCAGCGCATTCAGAAAACGAAACAATCGATCACTCGAAAACCCATCCAAACGCCCATTGAGCAGCGCGGAAACTTTGGGCTGACCTAGTCCTAGCAATTTGCCCGTCGCGATTTGTGTCAGCTTGCGGCTTTGGACGATCTTGAGAATCTTGATAGCGAGTTTTGCTTTTGCCAGATATTGCTCGGGATCGGCGATCTTCAGATCGGCGAAGACGTTGCCGGAACTGTGCGTGATTTTTTCGCTCTTCATGTTTCAGGACTTTCGTAAAGGCGATGGTACTCTATTGCAGCTTGCAGCAAGCGCCGTTTGATGAGATCGATGTCGGCCTTGTCGGTTGCAATGCCCCGCTTGGACTTCTTCTGAAACGCATGCAAGACGAAAATAGCTTTGGCGAACTTCACGGTGTAAACGGCGCGATAGGTGTTGCCATCATCGTTGGCGACAATCTCCAGCACACCCGCACCGCCGAAACCTTTCAAGGGTTTGGCCGTCGTGGCTTTCATCCCAAGTTGGGCTTGGTACAACGCATAGCCCACTTCTTGTCGTACCGCATCGAGAAATTCGATCAAATCGTCTTTCGATGACCCAATCCATTCCAGCGGTTTCAGCGACGGCTTGTCTTCGTCAGGTTGTTTTTGCGCTACCATATTATTCCTTATTTGGGATAATTGTCAAGTTCAGCTTAAAATGCCCGCCGATATCATCGGCGGCTTTGTTTTTTAGTTTATCACACCTGAAACACCCCCACCTTAAACGGCTCCTCACTCGCCACGCGGGTCACATTCGTCAGCGCCTCGATCAGCCACTCGCGCGTCTGTTCCGGTTCGATCAGCATATCGACCCAACCACGGGCCGCGGCGTAGCGGGCGTCGGTTTGGCGTTCGTAGTCGGCGCGGACTTGCGTGCGGAGAGCTTCGAGCGAGGCTTTCTCTTCTTCAGCCGACTTGCTGCCGTCCTTGTTCCCGCGGGCTTGGCTTTTGGCGATCACTTCGGTGAGCGTGTTTGTCGCTTGTTCCGCGCCCATCACGGCGCAGCGGGCATTCGGCCAGGCCGCGATGAAGCGTGGGTCGAATGCCTTGCCGCAGAGGGCGTAGTTGCCCGCGCCGTACGAGCCGCCGGTGATGAGTGTGAGCTTGGGGACGCGGCTGTTGCTGACGGCGTTGACGAGTTTCGCGCCGGCTTTGATGATGCCCGAGTGCTCGCTGTCGCGGCCGACCATGAAGCCGTTCACGTCTTGCAGAAAAATAATCGGCAGCCACTGCTGGTTGCAGAGCATGATGAAGCGTGCTGCCTTTTCGGCGCTCTCGACGTACAGCACGCCGCCGAATTCGAGATGCCCGTCCGCCGATTTGCAACGTTGCTTCTGATTCGCGACGATCCCGACGGGAAACCCGCCGATGCGGGCGGTGCCGCAAACGAGTGTCGTCCCGTATTCCGGTTTGTACTCGGCAAAACTGCCGGCATCGACGACACAATCGAGGACACGATGAATGTCGTACTCCGCGCGCGGCTCGCCGGTGCAGATCGTGAGCAACTCGCTCGCCGCGCGCGAGGGCTCTGTGCTGTCGAGCCGCGTGAAGGGCGGCGCGGGATACTGGCCGGCGTCGTTGCGGCCGAGAGAGGCGAGTTCGCGGAGGCGTTTGATGCAACTCTCGTCGTTCGGAAAGCGTTCGTCGATCGTCCCGCTGATCCGCGCGTGCATCGCCGCGCCGCCGAGTGTTTCGGAATCAACCTCTTGTCCGATCGCACTTTTTACGAGCGCCGGCCCGGCGAGATAGAGCCCGCTCCCATCGGTCATGAGCAGCGTGTCACACAACACGGGCAAGTAACCTCCGCCGGCGACGCAGTTCCCCATGATCGCGGCGTACTGCGGAATGCCGGCAGCCGAGATAACGGCGTTGTTGCGAAAGATTCGCCCAAAATCGTCTTCGTCGGGAAAGACATCTTCCTGCAGCGGCAAGAAGACGCCGGCTGAATCGACGAGATAAATCAGCGGCAACCGATTCTGCCACGAGATGCGCTGCGCGCGGAGCACCTTCTTCGCCGTTGCGGGAAAGAACGCGCCGGCTTTCACCGTCGCGTCGTTGGCGATGATCATGAACCGGCGGCCGGCGACTTGACCGATGCCCGTGACGACACCAGCAGCCGGCGCGCCGCCCCATTGGTCGTACATCTGGTAACCGGCCCAGAGTCCGAGTTCGTAGAGTGCCGTCTCTGGGTCGAGCAGCAGTGTGATCCGTTCGCGCGCGGTGAGGCGTTTCTTTTCGTGCTGCCGCTGAATCGCGCCGGTTCCGCCACCGAGGCGGAGTTTTGCTTCGAGGTCACGAAATTCCGCCAGCCGCTCCGGCCAGGTCGTCGGTGTTTGCGCTGTGTTCGATTTCTCAGTGGGCATAATGCTTGTTTGTCGTGAGTAAGGAGAAGACTGGGTCATCCCGATTCTATGCAAGATTCGAATTCTGGAGCTACGCTGACTTTTGCAATTGGAATCTTGCTGGCGGCAATTCAACGACATCGCGTCGTATTGACAAGCCAGAAACCTGAGAAGATTCTTAGCACTCGAGTCATTTCTACTTGTCAAAGCACTTTGAGGAAAAATGTAGTTTTGCCCAACGTTTTGCTTTTCCCTTTTCCCTGTTTCGAGAAATTTCAGCCCCTGAATCGAACAAGTTTCCCAGTCAGTCGGCTTAGGCCATTTGAGTAAATCCCCTCGGGACGCTAAAATTTGGGCAGATTCCACGCGGATTGTCCGAGCGTCTGAATTCCTTTCGGGGCTTGGACGGTCTGCGAGGCCGCTGGCTATTGGTCCGCATCGAAACAGTTGATCTGCCGAGAAGCGGATGAGTTGGGTGCGGCGACAAGAGTTTTGCCGGAGAAGGTGTCGAATTGCGTTGGAACTTTGCCGTACAGCATGGGCTTGCTGCCTAGCACGAGGAGTTTATCGGTGCAGACTAAAATTAGTTCACGACATGGTCATCTGAGTGAAACAAACCAAGCGAAGATTCGCGAAAAGGCCGAGCGCTTGCCGCGCTACTTTGATCGCATCTCGGCTATCGACGTTGTTGTGGATTTGCAGAATGTCCATGCTGTTCGCGTCGATATCCAAGTGACCGCCGAACACACGCCCGAATTTGTGTCGCACGATACAGCCGAAGAGCTGATTCGCGCGGTTGACGGCGCGATGGCGAAAATGGAGCAGCAACTGCGCAAGCACAAAGAAAAGATTCACGGACACAAAGGGCAGGGGAGTGACAAGGGCAACGGCATCCTCAGCGAGCCGGAGTCCGAAGAAGAGACGATTGAACAAGAATAATTCCCCACGGTTCCCCAGCCGCGCTCGCCCAGTCTAATGAGGCACCGAGCAACGAGCCGGCTGTTTGCGTTCCGATAACCCGCGGCGGTTTTGCCAACAAGCCCCGCGCTCGGAATGGATACCACCATACACGGCTCGTATTCGCTCGAAGGATTCATCATGAAGTTCAGTGATTTTGTTTGTTACGAAGCAATCAACGCGAATGTCACGGCCACGACCAAAGAAGCCGTGATTCGCGAGATGGTCCAGTCGTTGCTAAATGTCGGCAAGATTCCCGGCGGAGAAGTCGAGGGGATTCTCAAGGCGATCATGAAGCGCGAGGAACTCGGCAGCACCGGCATCGGCCGCGGCGTTGCGGTCCCGCACACCAAGCACCCGAGCGTCAACAAGCTGATCGGCACCGTCGCAATCAGCAAGCAAGGCATCGATTTCGAAAGTCTGGACGGCGAAAAAGTCCAGTTGCTGTTCCTGCTGATTTCGCCGCCGGATCGTCCGGGCGATCACTTGCGTGCGTTGGAAAATATCTCGCGGCAATTGCGGGACGATACGTTTTGCAAATCGTTGCGCATGGCCAAGAGCCCCGAAGAAGTCAAAAAATTGCTCGATGAGGCCGACGCCCATCAGCACACTCACTAGCAGAGAAACTTGTCGTTAGCGTTGAGAAAGTGGTATCGCTCGAGAGAAAATGGCAGCATTCGCATCCCGAACCGTCGTTGTGAAGAATCCTCAGGGGCTGCACCTTCGTCCCGCGGAATTGTTGGCGAAATTGTCGCAGCAATATCCTTGCAAGATTGAGATCCTCCACAACAACGAACGCGTCGATGCGAAAAGTATTTTTGCCGTCGTGACACTCGTGGCGATGCAAGGAACAGAGTTATGTTTTGAGGCGAACGGAGACAATGCCGAAACGGCACTCGAAGCAATCGCCAAACTGTTTGACGAACAATTTGGCGAAGCCGAGTAAGCAGACTCGATGTAGCTGAACTCGTAAGAGTTCAGATTTGAACCCTAGTGACGCGTCTGAAGTCTCACGACTTCAGCTACAGACACATTCACCACGAAACATTTTTTGTCATGACAGTTATCGCGATCGGGATTGGTCGCGCCGCTCCCAGTTCTCCGCCACACACGTTCTCCCGATTGTCAACGGCCTTGGCCGCAATCGTCGTGAGAACGCCTGGTGATGAGGACAGGGGAACGAGGATGTTGGAACCAGGGTATGTCTCGCGGGAGCCGCAGACCTACCATTCGGCGATGCCGAACAGTGCTTCCAACAACTCGAACGTTACCGCATTGAAGTTTGTTCGTCCTTGCCCTGGGCTCGGATTGGTTGCTGCGGCGCTCCCCCGCGGATAATCGATTCGCGCCATGACCCCTTGCACCGATTATCTGGCTAATTGCCAGCACTCTTCGGTCCAAGGTTCGCCGGTGAAGTTCGCTTCGCCGCGCGGTTGCGATTCTCTATCGAGGGAATGGCCGCGCGGAGATTTCGATCTTCGCTCGCGCGGACTTTTGGGAAAGGATGTATGCTCCGACTTCAAGGTATCGCCGTCTCGCCGGGCGTCGCCATTGGCGAAGCAATGGTGATGGACTCCGAAGGCTTTCGGATTCCGCACCGGTTCGTCGCGCGCGATGCGGTCGAAACGGAGTTGGAGCGTCTATCGGCCGCGATCGAAGCGGCTGCCGGCGAAATCTCGGCCAATCGCGACGCCATCGACCGCGAACTGGGCAAGCAATACGCCGCGATCTTTTCGGCGCATCTGGAGATGCTCCGCGATCCGGCGTTGCGGACACAGCTCGATACGCTGATCCGCGACCGGCACTACTCCCCGGAATACGCCGTCAGCCGGACGATGCGCCGCTATGCCAAGGTCTTCCAAGAAGTCCAAAGCAGCTACCTCGCCCAGCGCGCCAACGACATCATCGACATCGAGAAGCGCTTGCTGCGGCATCTCCTCGGCCAGAATCGCGAGGAACTTTCCAAGATCACCTCGCCAGTCGTCGTCCTGGCTCATGACCTGACGCCGAGTGAAACGGCGAACCTCGATCGCAAACTCGTCCGCGGCTTCGTTACCGAAGTCGGCGGCGCCGGCAGCCACACCGCGATCGTCGCCGAGGCGATGGAAATCCCGGCCGTTGTCGGCACAGGTCCATTCCTCACCGATGTTTCCGGCGGCGATTGCGTCATCATCGACGGCAATCATGGGCTCGTGATTCTGCAGCCCGACGAAGAAACGATTGCCCGCTACCGGCACGAAGCCGAGCAGCAAAAAGCGTTGAATGTGCGGCTCGAAGAGCTGCGCGATTTGCCCGCGGTAACTTCTTGCGGCCAAGCGATCAGCCTCTACGGCAACATCGAGTTCCCCTACGAAGTCGAGCATTGCGTCGAGCGCGGAGCGGTTGGCGTTGGTCTGTACCGGACCGAGTTTCTGTACCTGACCACGGACAACGAACCGAGCGAAGAGGATCATTACAAGGCGTATGCTCAAGTGGTTCAGGCGATGCCCGGCCAACCGGTGACGATTCGCACACTCGATCTCGGCGCGGACAAACTCCGCCGTAACACGAAGAACGACGAAGAGCGCAACCCGTTCCTTGGCTTGCGGAGTATACGGCTGTCGCTGCGGGATTTGCCGCTCTTCCGCATTCAATTGCGGGCGATCCTGCGGGCCAGCGCGCTCGGCCGGGTGCGGATCATGTTTCCGCTGATCAGCACGTTGCTCGAATTGCGGCAAGCCAAAATGGTGCTCAGCGATGTGATGGAAGATTTGGAGGAACGCGGCATCCCGTTCGATCGCAAGATCCAGATCGGCATGATGGTCGAGGTTCCGGCGGCGGTGATGATGATCGATCACTTCGTGCGCGAAGTCGATTTCCTCAGCATCGGCACGAACGACCTGATCCAGTATTCGCTGGCCGTCGATCGCGGGAACAAAGAGGTCGCGTCGCTCTACAACTCAAGCGATCCGGCCGTCTTGCGATTGATCGACATGACGCTCAAGGCCGGTGCCGCGGCCGGGATCGCGGTGAATCTCTGCGGCCAGATGAGCACGAGCGTTGTTTACACGCAGTTGTTGCTGGGGCTCGGTTTGCGCCATTTCAGCGTCTCGCCGAGCGCCATCCCCGAGGTCAAGAAAGTGATCCGCGCGGTCACGCTCGAGCATTGCCGCGGTATCGCCGAGCGCGTCTTGCAGATGGACAACGCCCGAAACATCAAGAGTTTCCTCAAGGAAGAATTGAACAAGGTCGCCCCCGAGTTTTCGGATTGAGTAACAAAGCCGCCGATGGTATCGGCGGGCATTTGCGTTTGACGAAGAGCTCAGAGTGGATAACGAGTTGCTGGTTCGCCGTGGCGAAAGCAACTTGCTGAAGAAGTATCGCATTAGTAATCCGCAGCGTAAGCAAGGGAGCGTAATAGATACGACACTCCCTCGCTTACGCGTCGGGCTGCTAAAGACAAGATTTTGCAGGAATTTGTGTTCATTTTTGTTTGATTTTATCAACCCGCCGCGCTTCGGCAGCACGGCGAGGTACGGAATGTTCCATGCTCCGCGATTGCCAATTATTGAACCCTTTGCAGTTAGCGCAGGTCTCTCCTGCCGGCTGTTCGCCGCGCGCTGCGCGTCCCCAGGGTCAAGGCTCGCGGCCGGTATTCGCTTGTTTTCCTCGCCCGGCCTTCTGCCGCGAGACAACAACCTGCGAACCTCCGCTGTCCCGCTGGTGCCAAGGCACGCGGCACGGAACTTCCTCATCAATGCCGTTAGGAACGATTGTCCATGAAGCAGGAAATGTTGATCAATGTGTCGCAGCCGGAAGAATGCCGGATCGCGATTGTCGAAGACGGAATCTTAGAGGAACTCTACATCGAGCGGACCAGCGCGGATAATTACGTCGGCAATATCTACAAAGGCAAGGTTGTCAATATCGAAGCCAGCATCCAAGCGGCCTTCGTCGACTTTGGCGTCGGCCGCAACGGGTTCTTGCACATCAGCGATCTCGAGCCGCAATATTTCCGTCAAGGTGGCTTCGATCCCGAAAAGCCGCTCGACAGCCGCAACGGCGGCGGCGTCGATTGGCTGGACGATGAACCGGCTGGTGAAGACGACGAAGACTTCGATGAAAGCGGCCCGCGCAAGCCGCGGGGCAACAGCCGCCGTCCGCGCCCCGGCGCGCGTCCCCGTGTAAAACCGCCGATCCAGGATGTCCTCCGCCGCGGCGACGAACTCCTAGTCCAGGTCATCAAAGAAGGCATCGGCACCAAAGGCCCGACGCTCAGCACCTACATCAGCATCCCGGGGCGCTATCTCGTCCTGATGCCGGCGCTCGGCCGTGTCGGTGTTTCGCGCAAGATCGAAGACGACGAAGCCCGCCGAAAGCTCCGCGACATGATGCACGAACTCGATCCGCCGAAGGGCCTGGGGTTCATCGTCCGCACCGCGGGTGTTGACCGGACGAAGCGCGAATTGTCCCGCGATTTGGCCTATTTGCTGCGCTTGTGGAAGGTCATCGTCCGCCGCTTGAAAAAGCATCCGGCGCCGATCGACATCTACGAAGAAAGCGACATGATCATCCGCACGATCCGCGACATCTTCACCGGCGACGTCGATGCGATTCACATCGACGAACCGGGCGCGTACGAGCGTGCGAAGGAATTCTTGCAGATCGTCATGCCGCGGTATGTGAATCACCTGCATCTTTACGAGGGCAAGGAACCGCTCTTCCATCGTCATGGGTTGGATGGGGAAATCGCCAAGATTCATCAGCGCAAGGTGCCGCTCAAGCAAGGCGGCTCGATCGTCATCGATCAAACCGAAGCACTTGTGGCGATCGACGTGAACAGCGGGAACTTCCGCGCCGACAACTCGGCCGAAGAAACCGCGTACCAGATGAACATCGCCGCGGCCAAGGAAATCGCGCGGCAGTTGCGACTCCGCGATCTCGGCGGCGTGATCGTCAACGACTTTATCGACATGCGCAAGGAACGCCATCGCCGCGGCGTCGAGCGGGCCTTGCACGACGCGATGAGCCGCGACCGCGCTCGGACCAAAATCCTGCGCACCAGTCCGTTCGGCTTGATCGAAATGACGCGGCAGCGCATTCGGCCGAGCCTGAAGCGCAGCGTCTACAAAGATTGCGAAGGCTGCAATGGTCTAGGTGTCGTGAAGACGACCGAGAGCATGGCGATCGAAGTCATCCGCACGATCATGCTCGCGGCGCAGCGCGAGGAAATCACGCGCGTCTCGGTCACGGTCAAGGACGACGTGGGAACGTACCTGAACAACAAGAAGCGCCGCGAAATCGCCAAGCTCGAAGAGACGGGCAAGATCACGGTTCAGATTCTCAGCAGCGAAAGCGTCACGTCCGAGCACTTGGTCATCGAATGCTTCGATGCTCAGAATCGCGAAGTGAAGTTCGTGCCGTAGGAGAGATGACCAAAGTACAATGCCCTGAGCCGGGGACGTAAGTCCCCGGTTGTGGGGCGTTTGAGCCTCATTTTGAGGCATTTTCCGCGATTTTCGGCCCTCGACGAGGGGGGCCGTTTTCGCTAAACTGGTGGATTCCCGCTTCGGCTGAAGCGGAACTCGTAAGAGTTCCGAAAACGCCCCGTGAATACAACGCGTACTGAATTCTCACGACTTCAGCTACGTTTAATTCCAAATTTCAACCATACCCATTTTTCAGTGCGAGTCGGTGATGTACGCGATTATCAGTGACGGCGGACGCCAGTTCCAGGTCCAAGAAGGTGACGAGCTCACGATCGACTACCGCGAAGGGGTCGCCGAAGGCGCCGAAATCGTGTTCGATCGCATCCTCGCCGCCGGCAGCGGTGCCGACCTCAAGTTCGGCAAGCCGGTTCTCGCCGGTGCGTCGGTCAAGGCAACCGTCATCGATCCCGAAGCCAAGGGCCCGAAGCTCGTCATCCAAAAATTCCGCCGCCGCAAAAACAGCAAGCGCAAGACGGGCCACCGCCAAATCCACACGACAGTTAAGATCGGCGCGATCTCGGTGTAACTCGCACGGCGCAATTTGTACACAAACCAAAGCCCAGGGGATTTTCCCCTGGGATTTTTTTTGCCTCGATCGGAGTGGAATCATGCCGCGCGTCATCGATGTCGGAAACTGCGGATTCGATCACGGCTCGCTCACGAATCTGATTCATCATCATTTCAAAATGCCCTGCGTGAGCGTCGCTGACGGCGCGGAACTCGAGCGAGAACTGCAACGCGACGATGTGAGTCTCATCATCGTGAACCGCGTCTTCGACAGCGATGGCGGCGATGGCGTGGCCTTGATCGAGCAACTCAAAGCAAATCCCGACACGGCCGCGATCCCGGTGATGCTGCTAAGCAACTATCCCGACGCGCAAGAGAAAGCCGTTGCGCTCGGCGCGCTGCCCGGGTTCGGCAAAAGCTCGCTGAAGAGCGAGGCAACGCGCGAGTTGCTCGCAGGCGTGCTGCAGAAGTAACGGCTCGGCGAGTGATCAAGCTCAATGTTTCATCCTGGATTCAGAGACAATGACCTAGTCCCGCAGGGACAAAGACGACATCTCACATCGCCGAGTATTCTTCTCCATACTGCTCTGAATTTCCTCGATTCTTCCGTGTTTCGCCTTTGTATCTCTCCAAATGCCTGGGTTGGCAGTAAGAAGCTTACGTCAAACAAATCTCGCCACGGGACATGTCCCGCGTTACAATTCGAATGTTCCATCACAGCGAGTGTTTCAAAGCCCAGGGGGTGAACCCCTGGGCTTTGAACAGCGCTGCCCGCCTGCGACAAATACGACTGCCTGCCTGTTTGCTACCCGCCTTGATTGTTACCTGAGGGAGAGTCTTGCCATGTTCAACAAGATCTGGTCCGGCCGCGCGCCTGGTTCGAGCTATTGCGATGGCGTCGATCGCCGTAGCTTTGTGAAACTCGGTCTCTCGGGCTTAGCGAGTCTCAGCCTTCCCGATTTGCTGCGTGCCAAGGAGCAAAGCGCCGCTGCCGGCACCGCGACCAAGCCGACGAGCGTGATCTTGATTTGGCTGGACGGCGGGCCGAGTCATTTGGATCTGTACGACATGAAGCCCGACGCGCCGAGCGAAGTGCGTGGGATATGGTCACCGATCAACACCAGCGTGCCGGGCATGCAGCTCAGCGAACTGCTCCCGAAGCAAGCCAAGATCGCGGACAAGTTCGCGATCCTCCGCTCGTTGCATCACGACAACGGCGATCACTTTACCGCGGCGCATCTGATGCTGACCACGCGCGGCGGACCGAACGGCAACAGCACCGCCGGTCAGAGCCCGTACATCGGCGCGATTGCGAGCCGTGTGCTTGGCCCGCGCACAACCGGCATGCCGCCGCATGTCGCGCTGCCGTATGCCAGCAGCGTCGGCCTACAGCCGGGTTACTTCGGCGCGAATTACCTGGGCCACGAGTACAACCCGTTCGTCGGCGGCGACCCGAATCAAGCGAAGTATCAGGTCAAGAATCTGTCCCTCGAAAGCGGCCTGACGCTCGAACGCCTGCAAGACCGCGCGGCGCTGCGAAATCACTTCGACAACATGCGCCGCGAATCGGAACGGACCGAGACGATGGCCAGCATGGACAAGTTCCAACAGCGGGCCTACGACCTAGTCGTCAGTCCGCAAGCCCGCGAGGCGTTTGACATCACCAAGGAAGACGACACGACACGCGACTTCTACGGGCGGACGACACTCGGACAGTCGGCACTCCTCGCGCGGCGGTTGGTTTCGGCCGGCGTGACGTTTGTGACGCTGCATTCCGGCGGCTGGGATCATCACTGGGACCTCAAGTCGGGCTACGAGAAACGCATCCCCGAGATTGATCAAACCGTCGCCGCGCTGTTGACCGATCTCGATCGGCGCGGGCAATTGGATTCGACGCTGGTCATGCTGTGCGGCGAGTTCAGCCGCACGCCGAAGATGAACGACGGCGGCAACGGCGGCGCGCCGGGCAGCAAAGGCACACCCGGCCGCGATCACTGGGGGAACTCGATGTTCTGCCTGCTCGCGGGCGGCGGCATCAAGGGGGGCCAAGTCGTCGGCGCGACCGATCGCAAGGGCGAACGCCCCGTCGAATGCGCGGCGACAATGGGCGATCTCCACGCGACGATCTATCAGATCCTCGGCATCGACCCCAGCACGACGTTCCTGAACCACAGCGGCCGGCCCGTGCCGGCGATTGATCAGGGTGAGCCGATTAAGGAGCTGTTTGCGTAAGAATTCAACGCAAAAGAATGGGACACTGATGTCACTGATTTGATGGATTCACACTGATCTGCAATTGAAATGAGATTCGATGATGAATCTCATCTTTCAGATCAGTGAAAATCAGTTTCATCAGTCAAATCAGTGTCCCATGCATTTCCTGATCGCTTAGGCCGCGCGTCTTTGCTGCTCGCCGACTCTCTGCTGTTTCAGCGCCGCACCGAGGATCAACTGCGTCAGCGATTCGAGCGCGCGGTCGAGGATGCCGTCTTGGAACGCGGCCGGTTCGACTTCGGCCGGAAAGGCCATGCGCGAAATCTCCGCGCGGACGAGGCCGCCGACCTTTGCCCGCACATATCCGCGCGCCGCGGGGAGCGAGAGGCGATTCATGCCGTGGCCGATGAGCTGCAAGCTCTCCGGCATCAAGCGCTGGGCCAGCTCATGCGCCGTTTGCGAGATCATCTGCCCAATTTCGAGCGCGGTCGGAGACGCAAAGAGTTTCATCGGCGGGGGCCTCTTTGAAAGGCGGGTAGGGCAGAAAGGCTTTGGGTGGCACGCCATGAGCGAAGCGAAGGGCGTGGTTTTCGCCATCGCAACCACACCCGGAGTTCGCTGGTTCATCGAGGAATGAAACGCAATCTTCCTCGAAATCATCCCAGCGCAACCTCTAGCTCCTACTGCATCGAACAATCCGCCAGGGTCTCATGACTTGCTCTCGCCGCCGCGAACCAGAGCATCGCAGATTGCCCAGCTTGACATTCGCGTGCTTGCAGATCGTAGGGGCTAGCGAATGGTTGCCGATTTTTCCTGAATTTCGGCGCGTGAACCGGACGATCTATTGTGTGTCCCGATAAGTGGAAGGAAGTTCCCTCGCCGGCAAAGTCCGCCCCATCATTGCGGCTTGACCCAGCGGCAAGGTTTTCCTATTTTACATTTTCCAGTTTCATCGCTGGACATCGGGTGGCCGGGGACGAACACTGTGTTGATTTAATACAGTGAGCCCCCGGATGATTGAGGTAAGAACAACTTTGGGCGCGTCGCCAAGTGGCTAAGGCCGCGGATTGCAAATCCGCTATCGTGGGTTCGACTCCCACCGTGCCCTCTCCAGAAAACCGCACTGTTCGCTACGGCGAACAGTGCGGTTTTTTCGTAGAAAAAACCGGCTTAGCCGGCCCGTCCACGGCCGGCTGTAGGTCCCGCCGTCCCCGGCGGGACCTTGCGCGGCGTTCGACTTCTTTAACACGCATTGTATCGCACGGCAGCTAACGCCTCGCCAGGTCCCGGTCGGAGACCGGAACCTACAGCATCCGCGAACTTTTCACGCACGCTGGCGTCTACTTTGCCACCTGTGGCAAGCAATCCTTGACTATTCCAACCCATGGAAGAATTCCCCTTCACTCCCGAAGAATGGCAAATGGTCGGCGATGCGGCTTGGCCGCGGGTGAACGCCACTTGGGCCGGCGACGAAGCCGTGAGCGCATCGGCGTTTCTGACGCTGCAAGAGGTGCTGCACGAACTCCGCATCAAGTACGGCGACCACCCGATCTTGCTCGAAACCGAAGCCGACTTCACCGACGACGAAACCGAGCGGCAGCGGCTCTACCGAGCGGCGATCGCCATCGCCAACACGCACGGGCTGCCGACGCTCAGCATCCGGCTGTCACTGGCCAGTTCGCTACTCGACAGCGGCCCGACCGAAGACGCGATCACCGAGTTGTACGCCTGCGACGCGGAACTTCCCGACGGGGATACGTATCAACGCGAGTCTTGGTATGACATGGTTTCTCGGGTGACGGCGTGCGATGAGTTGAACGAGCTGTTGCGGGAAGAATGAGTTGTTTGCCAAAGATACATACATTAGTCTAATTCTCGATCTAGAAGTGCAATGTGACGCAATCTAGCGAACCATAAGGCCTGCCGATGATCGAGCTTCCCAAGGAACTCCAGCGAGCGTTGCTTAAATGCCATGACAACCCGGAAACGGCGTTTGAATGCTATTTCGATTGGTACCAAGATGCCTGGTTGATGCACGATGATTTGTGGACGGCCCTGAGTACGATTCCTCGCCTCATTCGTGAGATGATGGTAACGCATCAAGCTTGGGGTCTGATGAGCGGCGGCGGACCCGATGCGTACTATTTTCGCTTGGATCGACGTTTCGACGAGGAAGTTCGCTTGGGATTAGAAGCACTGAATTGCTCCGAAAGTATCGCACCCTTGATCCGCGGCCGAGACATTCATGAGCTGCCGGAGCATGAGGCGCATTCGCTGCAAGACAATCTTGATGTCTACACACAACTGATCTCCCTAGAGGAGCTTGAAGCGAAAATCGGCAATTTCTTGTTGCTCGCTGTTAAGACGAAATGATTCAACGATAAGTGAATATCATGCCCCCCGAACACTACATCCTCGCCACCGGCGGCCGTGACACGCAGCGGCTGCAACTGCTCCACGAAGTCTACGGACCGGGGACCGAGGCGCTACTCAAGCGCACCGGCCTGCGCGTCGGGATGAAGGTTGCCGAGATTGGGTGCGGCAGCGGCAACACCGCGTGCTGGGTCGCGGAACAGGTTGGGCCCACTGGGTCGGTTCTCGCGGTGGATATCTCGCCCGAGCAGATTGATGAGGCTCGTCAGCAAGCCGAGCGCCGGGGGCTAGCGAACATCACGTTCGCCGTCGCCGATGCATATTCGCCGCGCCTGCCCGAGGGCGAGTTCGATTTGGCGTATTGCCGGCTGGTGCTGATGCATCTGACGCGGCCGGTCGAGGCGTTGGCGGCGATGCGGAATTTGGTCCGGCCCGGCGGCGTGGTCGCGTGCGAGGAGATGGACCTGGGCTGTTGGCTGTGCGATCCGCCGGCCGAGGCGATGACACAATTCTTTCGGCTCAACACGGCGCTTGGCGAGCGGCGCGGCGAGAATTTTTCGCTCGGCGCGTCGTTGCACCAACTCTTTCGCCAAGCCGGCTTCACCCAGCCCGAGGTCGGCGCGAACTTCGCGTTGGCCCTGCGCGGCGAGCGGAAGCGGTTACTCGGAATGACGTTCGTCGAGTTCGCGCCGGAACTCGTCGCCGAAGACCTCGCCACGCAAGCCGAAGTCGATCGCGTCGCGGCGGGCCTGATGACGCTGGCCGATGACGAAACGACGCTGTTTGGGTTTCCGCTGGTGGCGCAGGTTTGGGCGGTGCGCGAATCGTAGGTCAGGCTTCAGCCTGACATTCGCGTAGCGAACAATTCGATCAGGCAGGAATGCCTGCCCCGCTTCGCCGGTGCGACCACGCACGGCTTGTCAGGATGTCTTAACCGAGTCTTGCGCATCCCGCTACTCGCGGGGCGAGTAGGCCACTTTGGATGCCGCTTTCGATTTGCTTGCGATTTCTGGAGTGGAACGCGGGTTATTCCAGCTTGCAGAGCAAGTTGGCTACTCTAAACTTGACCGCCGCGCGCGGTTCAACAAGAATCAACACCGGCCCGGCTTGGTTCATTATCCACCCGCGTTTCCGCGATGCCAAACATGATCCGTCTCTTCGTTGCAACAATCCTGTTCTTCTGCTGCGCGACACTTACCGAGGCCGAAGATAAAACGCCCGCGAAAGAAACGCCAAAGCCCGAGGGCGTGTTTGACGAAAACCTTCCTTCGCCGACGGTCGCGAAGGTTCCGGACCTGGATCAGTTTCTGATCATCCCGCTGCGGATTTATCGATTGAAGTCGACGGACCTGCCGGCGGCGAATTGCGAATTGGCGGACAAGGACCTGCACCGCATCGTCGGCAAAGTGAACCGCGTTTGGGCATACGGCGGCGTCTACTTTGGCCTCGAATCGATTGTCGAAGAAACGGCCGCGACGGAGCGGTTGTTGCGGTTGCCGGAGAAAAAGGAAGCCGAAAAGGAGAAGCCGCAAGAGAAGAAGGCGGAGAAAGATTTGCCGCAAGAAAAGCAAAAAGAGCAAAAAGAGAAGGCAGGCGAGAAGAAAGAAGAAAAAAAAGAGCCGGCTCCGAAACCGCCGGGGCAGGGGGCGGACCAAATGCTTGATAGCCGTCTCTATCGCGCGCTGATTCCGGCCAAGACGCGCGAGTTTCCCGGCTTTCGCGTTTACTACATTCACCAGTTCGACGTGAACGGCATCTATTACGGCCGCCGCGAAGCGATGGTCAAGGAGACGGCGCGCCTCCGCAAAGTTCCCGGCGGAATCGACGAGCCGCTGCCGCGCGTAACGTCGCACGAGCTCGGTCATGGGCTAACGCTGCCGCATCGGCAAGACAACACGAATCTCATGGCGTCCGGCACGAGCGGCACGACGTTCAACGAAGCCGAAGTGGCGCAGGCCCGCGAAGCGGCGAAAGCACTCCCGGCCACGATTCCCTACGCCGATCTCGAAAAGCCCGACGCGAAGCGTTCGGAAGCCGAACAGAAACAACGCGCGGAATGGGCAACGGATTTGCGCGCGATTGTCAAAGAGCTGCAGAAGTAATTGACAATTGACAATGGATAATTGACAACGAAGACAATGCTGCAGCGCTGCATTTCATTGTCAATTGTCAATTATCCATTCCCTCACTCACTCGTCGTATCCATGCGGAGCGCAGCGAGTGCCATCCAAACGATCGGCGAGGCGCCAGCGACAAGGGAAACCAGGAGGGCGGTCGTCATGATCGTACCTTCGGTGAAAGAGGAGTGGGGGAGGATGGCCAGGATTGCACTGTTTGTCGCCGCGATGGCCCGCGGGGTCACATTCTTTAGACAAACAAAATCGTCGCTGGTTCAGGCGGCATCTTGCCGCATCAATCTCAGCGGAAGCCGTGCCGGACACCGGACACGAATTGGCAAAAAGATTTTTGCCGGAGTGAAATAACGCCCTGCGGCAGGAAGCGGCGGGAACTTGAGCGAAATTATAAAAAACAAGAACTTATCCCAGTACCAAAAGCTCGTTCGGATTGGAGGTCCGGAGGACCGCCAGGATTAAGCCCAGGCCGTGAGGCCTGGGAAGGCGTCGCCCGAATTTCGAAGGTCCGGAGGACCGACACAAGGCACGAGTGCCGGCCTTCCAGGCCTAACACATTCGATTCAATCATGACCCAGCCCTGACGGACTGGGCTTAAGCATTCCGGTCCTCTGGACCTAATGCAGAATGGATTGCTCACAGATGCCAATCAAAAAACAAATCCAGGCGGGAAGCTCTTTTGATCTGGAGCGTCCCACCTGGAAGTGCTGTGGCGAATGGTGCGTGCCTGCCTTCTCTGACTCAGTGGCATACTTCGTAGCTGAAGTCGTGAGACTTCAGACGGTCTTGGGTTCACGCCTCCAAGGTCTCACGACCTTGGCTACGTCTTCAATTTACCAAGGGCCGCGGATGTAGTGGACGCCGAACTGATTCGTGTCCGATGGCCAGTACGGCGGATGGCGGAAGCGATAGCCGCCGAAGCCGCCGTCGCCGGGATAATTCTTGTGGTACTGATGAAAGATCGGTGTGTTGCGCATCCCGCCGACACCCCAACCGTAGTGCGTTTGGTACTCCGCCGTCGGCGGCACGACCAACGCGTACGGCTCACCGTAGGCTTGGTGGTAGTAGGCGTTGTGCCAAGGCAGACCCTGCCCGACAGAGGCCGCTTGCGCCGGAGCCGTGATGTACGGTTGGGTATACGGGTACTGCGCCGCGGCGTCGCGTCCGGTCAGCAACCCCAGGGTCAGCACCCCGGCGAGGATTAATAGCGTACGGTTCATGGCAACACGAAGGGGAGGGGATGTTGGTGAGGGAAATGTAGCCAAAGTCGTAAGACTTTGGATGAATTCGGGAGGACTCCGTTAGCTGCAGGTCCAAGGTCTCACGACCTTGGCTGATGTAGCCGAAGTTGTGAGACTTCGGATACTTCCATGTTGTGCCGGGAATTGCTCCGTCGCGTCCAAGGTCTCACGACCTTGGCTACATGGACTAACGGCGCACTTCTGGCTTCGGTTGATAGGCCTTCTTGGCAGCCGGCTTCGCCGCGACATGCTGTGGGGCGAATTGCTGCGGGGCGAATTGCTGGGCTACGGCTTGTTGCACGGGGCTTTGCTGAGCGGAGTATTGCGCGGTAGGTGCGAAATTGCCCGACGGGCAATCACTCGCGGCAGCGGAACCTTCGCCGCCATAGGTAGCTCCGCCGTAGCAGCCGCCGGCATAGCAATCGCCACCGCCAGGAGTGCCGTATGTTTGGAGCTTGAGCATTTGTTCCTGGGTCGTTGGGCAGATGCGGCATTTCTCACGCAAGCCGGCCAGGTGATAACCCCAGTCGTGATAGTGCCCAAACGGATGCAGGTGCGACTTGTAGCCCCAGTTGATGTCCGTCCGCGTCACGCCGCCGTAAGGACCATGCGGACGGTAGTAGGTCCGTTGATGCTGGTACAGCAGTTGGTCCGGCATCATCCCTTCGTAGGTGATGAACGTATGCCCGACCATCGGCGGCACGGGCCGCGGCGAGACATAGAGGCTCGCGCCGATCGCACCGGCGTCGCCGTACGGAACACCAGGCACATACTGGTTCCGCGCGATATCTGGGAGGTATTCGTTGGGGACGTACTGGGCCTGGGCAGCAGAGCCGAAGAGCGCAAGCGCGCAACACGAGAACAGCAAACGCTTCATGGCGGAACTCCTTTTCCAGCACACGGGGCAATTCACAAAACCGCCGATGGTGTCGGCGGGCATTCGAAACGCTGCGTCAAATCACAGCGCCGAATGTCGAGGCGGGCAGCAAACCGTGGGTCGCTGTCCCGCGCGAATCGAATCCCCGATTCAGCGCGGCGACCTAGTGGCTCGCTGATAGAAAATTCGGACGCCGCGCGGCAAGGAGTTGACCTGATGTGCCACGCTTGCCGGAATTTCCGAGAGTGCCGACGTTGACATCGCTACAGACGGCAAGGATTAACAGCACAAAGCCGCCGATGGTATCGGCGGGCATTTCTGGGGGCTCAAAGTATGTACGGGGACCTCAAATTTGCTCTTCATGCTCCTTGCCAGCTCGGTATAATCGTCAAAGTCTGCCAAGGTTCTGATTTCTTCAGGGCCTTGGCGTGGTTCAGCCGAGGATTAACATCCCTGGCTCAGGAGTGTCTGTCCCAACGGATTGCGTGGAGAAGTTGCCTTGGCCAAAGTTGCGAAAAAGACTGCGAAATCGAAAAACAAGCCATCCAAAGGCGAGAAGACGCCAGCGGCGGAATTAGCCGAAACCAACGGCCACGCCGAGGAAGCGGAAGCCGCGGCCGAATCTTCCGGCGACGAAGCCGGCGATTCCAAAAAGAAACCTCGCCGCGCCACGGCTCAGACGATGGCCGCCGCGCAGCGCGATATCTCGGTCAGCGAGTTCTTTGCCAAGAACCGGCACCTGCTCGGGTTCGACAACCCTCGCAAGGCGCTGCTCACCACGGTCAAGGAAGCGGTCGACAACTCGCTCGACGCCTGTGAAGAGGCCGGCATCCTGCCCGAGATCTGGGTCCACCTCGAACAAACCGGGCCGACGCGCTACAAGATCGGCATCCAAGACAACGGCCCGGGCATTGTCAAGAAACAGATCCCGCTGATCTTCGGCAAGCTGCTCTATGGGTCGAAGTTCCATCGCCTCCGCATGAGCCGCGGGCAGCAAGGGATCGGCATCAGCGCCGCCGGCATGTACGGCGTGCTCACCACCGGCAAGCCGGTCAAGATCATCAGCAAGATCGGCAAGAAGCAGCCCGCGCACTACTACGAAATCCAGATCAACACCAAGACGAACGATCCGGAGATTCTTAACGGGAAGGGCGAGGGCGTCGACATCGCCAGCGGCCCCAAGATGCAGGCCGACCTCGACAAGCACAAAGTCGAATGGGTCGCTATGGACGACAAGGGCAAGGAACTCGAGCACGGCACGCGCGTCACGATCGAACTCGAGGCCGTTTACAAACGCGGCCGCGGCAGCATCGATGAGTATCTAGAGCAAACGGCGATTGCCAACCCGCATGTGCGGCTGCACTTCAAGGACTCGGAGAACAACGAGCGGCTCTTCGAGCGCTCGACGACGACGTTGCCGCCCGAGGCCAAGGAAATCAAACCGCATCCGTACGGGATCGAGCTTGGCCGCTTGATCGCGATGCTCAAGGACACGCGCGAATCGACGGTCAGCGCGTTTTTGTCGAGCAGTTTTTCGCGCGTCAGTCCGAGCGCGGCGAAAAAGATCTGCGACACGGCAAAGATCAGCACGCGGATGAACCCCGGCAAAGCAGGCCGCAACGATGCCGAGGAACTTTTCAAGGCAATTCAAGCCGCGAAGCTGCCGCCGCCATCGACCGACTGCATCACGCCGATCGGCGAAGAGTTGCTGCTCAAGGGCCTGCACCAGGTCGTCCCCGGCGAATTCTATGCGGCGGCGACGCGTCCGCCGTCGGTCTATCGCGGCAATCCGTTTGTGATCGAAGCGGCGCTGGCGTTCGGCGGTTCGCCGGCCGCGCAGCGCGTCCCGCTCGAAACGCTGACGGAATTGCTATCGCAGAGCGACGCGCGAACCTTGCGGCAATTTTTGACGAGCAACTTCGCCGGGCTTGGCAGTGACGCGGCGGACAAGATTCTCGCCGAAGCTGAATTCGGCGCACGGCAATCGCCGGGCAAACTCAGCAAGGCCGAGATCGCGAAGCTGCACGAAGCGATGCGGAGTGTGAACCTCGACGAGGGGCAAACGATGAACATCATGCGCTACGCCAATCGCGTGCCGCTGCAGTTTCAGATCGCGGCCTGCGCCATCACGCAAACGGCGATGCAGATGAACTGGCGCTCGTACGGCGTCGCCCAATCGCGCAACAGTCTGCCGAGCGGGCCAATTTCGCTGATGGTGCACATGGCCAGCGTTTGGGTTCCGTTCACGAGCGAAAGCAAAGAAGCCGTCGCGAGCTACCCCGAGATTCAAAAAGAGATCCGTCTGGCGATTCAAACCGTCGGCCGCAAACTCGGCCAGTTCCTCCGCCGCCGCCTCGAAGTCAAAGCCGAAGGCGAACGCCGCAACATCTTCCTCCGGTACCTCGGCGAAGTCGCCGACGCGGTGAGCGAGATCCGCGACAAGGAACACGAGCGGGACGACCTCTACAACAAGCTGCTCGAAGTGGCCAAAAAGAAAACCGCCCAGGCGGATGCGAAATACGACGAACGCGGCCGCAAGGTGGAAAAGATCGAAGACGATCTGGCGAATGACAAGAGCGTGCTGATTATTCCGCAAACGCCGGCGGGAGTATAATAGTTTTATGGAATCTACCCCACAGAACACTGTGTTCAGTAATGCAGTCGTCAATCCTTTGACGTCGGCGGTAGTTCCCTATGAAACTCAATTATCTCAAGATTGGGAGTGGGCCATGGCAGAAGGCAGCCGCTTCTTTGATGGCACCAACAAGGTGCATGTAACGATGCAAAACCTTGCCCGTCGGCTCAAGGAATTGCAAATCCCTTATGCGGTTGTGGGCGGAATGGCGCTGACTCGATATGAATATCGACGCTTCACCGACGATCTCGATGTACTCGTCACTAAGGAATCTCTAGATCGCATCCATGAAGAGCTTGAAGGCCGCGGCTATGTTCCCCCATTCAACGGCAGCAAACATCTTCGAGATACAGATACGGGTGTAAAGGTCGAGTTTCTCGTGACGGGGCAGTTTCCCGGGGACGGAAAACCGAAACCTGTCGCGTTTCCCAATCCTGCGGATGTCGCGGAAGAGTATTTATCAATACGCTTTCTCTCGCTTTCTGCATTGATCGAATTAAAGCTCGCTTCTGGAATTTCGAATCCCGATCGCGGAAAAGATTTGATCGATGTTCGAGAGCTGATTGTCAAGAACGGCCTCGATCGAGATTACGCGGCGAAACTCAATCCCTATGTCCAAGAATCGTTCTTGAATATCTGGGATCGTATTTCTCAAAACGAAACTTATCTCGCAGTCATGTCATTTCCAGATTTAAAGCAGACTCCTCAAACCTGGAGTGAGCTTGTCCATGCAGAGCCGGGAATAGTAGAGCTTTCTTGTATGTTTCAAAGTGCAGGTATCGAGTTGGACCCTACCCGAAGTCGCAACGTAAGTGAAGTTTGGTTCAAAACAAACAATCCCGCGCTTGCTAAAAAATTCAACATGCATCCGGCAACGGATTACCGCTAACAAAAACTTTCACGGACCGAAAATCAATCTCCACGATGGCCAAGAAACCCAAAAAAGCCGACGCCGAAAAGAAAACCGTCAAGCCCACGGACATGTCGCCGCGCGACAAGAAAACGCTCGGCTCGCTGGTCGATGTTGCCGTCGGCGTTGTCAAGACCGCCGAGAAGCGCGGCGATCCGCACCTCGATATCCCCATGCGCGCCCTGTCGAACGTCAAGTTCAACAAGACCAAGCGGATGATCGAGATGGGCTCTTCGACCAATCGCCGCCAGTTGTTCAACTTGAACCAGGCCAAAAGCTACATGCAATCCCTGCTCGTGGCCAAGGGCTGCAAACAGTTGATCTACGACAACAAGAACTGCAGCCTTCGTTCGCTGTACTACATGCTCAAGCACACGATCGAAGGAACGAAAGAGGAAACCTTTACCGGCCAGGATGAAAGCGATCCGGTCATCGAGGACATGGAGGTGACGCTCAAACTCCTCCGCGAAGAACTCCATCTCTTTGCCGAAAACAAAGGCAACATCGCCGGGCCAATCACCTTGATCGACAAGGGCTTCGAAATCGATTGCTCGCGCATGGGTTCGGGGGGGTACACGATCCCCTCGATCATGGAGCCCGATCGGATTCAGTTCAAAAAATGCACCGCCGATTTTGTCCTGCATGTCGAAAAGGGCACCGTCTGGAATCGCTTCAATGAAGACGAGTTCTGGAAAAAGCACAACTGCATCCTGACTCACGGTGCAGGCCAGCCACCGCGTGGCGTCCGACGGCTGTTGTATCGTTTGAACAATGAACTCAAGCTGCCGATCTACTGTTTGCTCGATAACGACCCGTGGGGGTATTACATCTACAGCGTTATCAAGCAAGGCTCGATCAATCTGGCTTTCGAAAGCAGTCGGATGGCCGTGCCAGAAGCCAAGTACCTGGGCATTCGCTCGATGGACGTCGATCGCTACAAGCTCTCGGACAGCGTCAAGATCAAACTCAACGACACGGACATTAAGCGCGCCAATCAAGTTCGCAGCTACCCTTGGTTCAAAGACAAGAAGCCGTGGCAAAAAGAGGTCGAAACGATGCTCGCCAACGGCATCAAACTCGAAGTCGAATCCCTGACGAGCAAGTCGCTGAGCTTCGTCACCGAGACGTATGTGCCGGATCGCTTGAAGGCCAAGGATTGGTTGGATTAAGATTCCGGGATGCCAGGGCAAGCTGACGCTTGCCCTGCCGCGGAGCGGTCAGAAGCTGTTGTTTCAACGTCGCGTGAAAAAAGCGGCTTCCATCGGAGGCAACTGCGAATCAACCCGTATTTGGTAGCGCGAGGTCTTCACCACGGCTAAGATTCCAATGAATCACGACAATCCGTATCAAGCGCCGCAAGCTTTGCTGCAGCCTGAGAGATTTACGCGAGGTGATATCTTTCAAATCATCCGCTTAGGTGTCTTCGTCGGTGGATCATTAGGAGCAGTCACAAATGCCATCAATGCCATAATCCATACGCGTCTCTCCCTAGCTTTTGTTTTCCAGGGCATTATTGAAGGAAGTATCTATGGATTCGGCAACTCGTTGATCTTTGTTGGCATCGTAAATATTTGGGGCAAAGGTATTCCCTCGGTCTCAATAGTATTTCGCGAGTTCTTAAAAATAGCAGGAGTTATTTTCTGCTGCTGGCTTCTCGGCGGATATTTGGGCTGGAAGCATGGCTTGATTTTATCGCTCCGTGAATTCCCGCAACATATCTTTGATTTCGATCCTGATCGGCTGTCCTCCGGCTATGCTTGGGTGCTTGGCTCAATTCGATTGGCGGTTAGTTGTTCGCCGATTGCTACTTTGTTTTTTGCATTGATCTTTGCGAACAGTAAAAATGCGCCCGGTAATTTCGATTGAAGTTTAACCGCAGGAATGCTCTCCATCTTGAGTATTATCACCGCTCATCCCCATAGACTTTCAACTGCGCCGTGTTCGGTTCTTCAGCAGGCGGGATATCGATGTTTTCATAGATGTCTTTCAACTTCAACGCCACCCCCTGACAAGCCAATACTACCGACTCTTCGAGAGAACGAGCGTCTTGAGCCAGCCAGCCATTCTCCGCGCGGGTATAGTGATCGACCGCCACGCGATCTTGCGCGACGAGCAAATACTCTTGCAGCGACGGAATGGTTTTGTAGTGATCGAACTTCAGGCCGCGATCGTATTTTTCCGTCGAGGGGGAAAGCACTTCGAAGATGACCTTTGGATTCGTGACAACACGATTGCTATTTTGTTGATACTCGCGTGCGCCACAGACGATTAAGACATCGGGATAGGTATCCAATTCATCCGCGGTATGGATCATCAAATCGATACCATAAGGTCGGCATGGAGCTTTTAGCTGCAACCTAAGTGCATGAATGATATTCATGCAAATTTCGTTATGTGCCGGAGAAGTCCCCGCCATCGCGAATACTTCTCCCCGATAGAACTGATGCTTTTCCGACTGCCGTTCTTCCCAGGCATAAAACTCCTCGAGCGTCATGCGCAGCGGCGATGCAGTGGACATGCGTGTTCCTTGACCAGAGGCGTACTCTATTTGTAACTTGGGATCAGTTGTCCATTATAACACGCTGATTCAGCGATACAGAAGTGATTCGTAACTTTTGCATCTTTTCACTGCCCTAATAGACAAACAACCGTACAACAGCCACCAGGAGAAACTCATGCCCCGATCCTATAAAGTCCGCCTGCAAGACGCCGAAGACATCGTCGAAGACTACTATCAAAAACTGAGCGCGGACAAAAAATTCTCGACGTCGCATTTCGAGCACGACCTGCGGCAGCGCTGGCAGAAGCATGAATCGGTCACGGCTCTAGGGTTCAAGGAATTTATTCTGAAGTTGCATGACGATGATCGCTACAAAAACGTGGCGCTCTACTTCATGGCCAATTCGACCAACACGCCGCCGGAGGAATACAAGGCTCATGCGGAAAAGGCATTCGCGGTCAAATACGGCAGCGAAGACTACGCCACGGCCGCGGAAAACTACTGGCAGAAACTGGTGCTAAACACAGATGCAGAGCAAAGCTGATACGATCTATACTGTTACTTGTTTGAGCATGATGGCACTGCGCTTCTTGGAATATTGCCACATTTTTCCGATCTTCACGGCAATGCTCGTGACTTATTCCTCTCCGCGGGGTTAAATAGTCCTACTTCGATTCTCATCTCTCCCCAGGAGCAATTTCATGCGTACGATTCTCACTTTCTCATTGGCTCTGCTCAGCTTCACCGCCATTCTCCGCGCCGATGTCGATTCGGGCCCGACGGTCGGCGAGAAAATGCCGGCCCTCGCGCTGCCGGTTGTCGTCGGCAACAACGCCGGCAACGAAACCGACTGGCTCAAGGAGCGCGGCGACAAGCCGACGGTTTACTTCTTTGTCCGCATGGACAAGTTCAGCCGGCCAAACGCGCGAGTCATCAAAAAGTTCGACACCGAACTGGCGCAGCTCGGCGAAGTCAAAGCGATCGCGGTCTGGCTGACGGACAACAAGGATGAAACGACAAAACGGCTGCCGTTGATTCAGCAGTCGCTCGCTTTCGATCACACGACACTTTGCTTGCTCGACAAGAATCAAGACGGACCCGAAGGCTGGGGCGTCAATTCGGACGCCGATCTGACGGCCGTCGTCATTGCAGATGGCAAAGTCGCGAAACGCTTCGGCTGGGTCGGCCCGAACGAAACGGTCGTCAAGGATCTGGTCGCCGCGCTGCCGAAGGCGGCGAAGTGACGCCTTGGGGCATCGATTCATCACACCGAGCGGGCAGCGTAAGCTGCCCGGTTTTTTTCGAGGGATGAATCCCGAAAGCGAATAAGCTGGTCAGCATCGCAATCGCTGCGATAATAAAAGAATGCCGACCAATCCTCCGAACCGCGCGCATTGGCAGTTCAGCATCGCTTCGATGCTGATCGCCGTGGCGTTGTTGGCGCTCGGCTTCACACTCGGAAAACTGCCGTTGGGCCATGCGGGGCTGATGCTGATTGCCCTGGTGCTCTTGATCGCGGCGCATATCGGCGGCAATGCGCTGGGCATGTACCTGCGCGATCAATCGCCGCTCCACCAGCAGCAAGAACCGCTGCCATTGCACGCGCGGCCGCTGCAGCGCGAACCCCAACGTTTCACCGACCACGAGCCGACGCAACTGCAACGCCACACGGACCAGAGTTGGTGGGTCGTGAGCGCGATTGTGTGCGGTGTGCTCGGCGGAGGAATCGGCGGCGCGCGGGCATTTTGGAGTTGGTACGATCAAACATTCTCCGGCTGGCTGCTTGGCACGATCTCCGCTGCGGTGATCGGCGGGATTCTTTCTTTCATCGTGTCGAGCTTCCTCGTCATGGCGTACCGAGCCTGGCGCGAAGCGACGCGTGAAGAAATGCGTGAGGAAGATTGGCGCGTGAAAGAGTAGTCAGGTGAAAAGAAGGATGAAGGGAAAAGGGAAAAGGTAGTTTTTTCCACCTTTTTCCTTTTCCCTTTTTTCCTTTCTCTGGAACGAAGCCTCGCCGCTTAGCCGCCTCTTACCAGCATGCTATATTAGAGTAGTTGTCTTTCTACTCTTTCCCGCGCGTTTTGTGTTCCTTGCATGCCCGTCGATTCTTTGACCCAGCGATCGCGCCAGCTCACCGAGTTGGCTGCGCTGCTTGAACGGCTGGGCGAGCTGACGCGGGATTGGCCACTGCCGCCGCTGGATTCGCTCGAATGGACAGGGGAACTCAAGCGTAAATTGCTTCCGCAGGTCGACGGCGAGCCGTACTTGATCGTCGCCGTTTGCGGCGGCACGAACACCGGCAAGAGCGTCGTCTACAATCATCTCGTCGGCGCGCGGGTCAGCGAATCGCACGCCGAAGCGACGCAGACCAAACACCCTGTTTGTTGTCTGCCGCAAGGATTCGCTGAGACGCACGACCTGCGCAAGATCTTCGCCGACTTCGACATCCGCGACTGGCAAGGGGCAACCGATGCGCTGAGTGACGACGCCGACAATCGGTTGTTCCTGCGCACGGATGCAAGCGGCCAGCAGCCGGCGAATTTGCTGCTCTTGGACACGCCCGACGTCGATGGGATTCTCTCGGCCAATCATCGCCGTGCGGAATTGATTCGCCACACGGCCGATGTGCTCGTCGCGGTCCTCACGCAGCAGAAGTACAACGACGCCGTCGTGCGCGATTTCTTTCGTGAAGCAGCCCGCGCGGACAAGACGCTGCTGCTGGTCTTCAACATGGTCCATCTGCCGGAGCAGGCCGCGACGAGCCGCAAGTGGCTCGAGACATTCACGGCGAACACGCACTGCCAACCGCAAGCGGCGTATCTTGCCCCATACGATTTTCAAGCGGCGGAAAAGCTGAAGCTGACGTTTCAGCCGCTTTCAGAGCAGGCGACGAACCCCCGCGCGGACCTGAGCCAGTTGCAATTCGCCGAGATCAAGCTGCGGAGCCTGCGCGGCAGTTTGCAGGTTGTGCTTGATGATTCGCAGGGTTTGCCGCAATACTTGCAAGATTGTCTGCGCGTCTCCGGCGAGTATCGCGACGCGTACGAGGTTCTCGCGCGCGAGGTGCAAGTCCCGATCACGAACCTGCCGCAGGTCCCCAGCGAACTGCTTTGGGAAGAGATTTGGAACTGGCTCGACGAGCATCGCAAGCCGTGGGAGCGCGTCGTCAACCGGACGCTCTCGTGGCCCGGCCGCATGGTCGCGAAGCTCTGGACGCGTTCGCCGGCGACGAACCTCGAAGACTATCGCCGCCGCGAATGGGATGCGTTTCAAGCGGCGCTGGCGAATTACCTGACGCGGCTCGATGGCTTTCGCCGCGGCGGCAACGAGTTGATCCAACGCGCGTTGGCCTCCGCCAATCTCGGGGCCAACCGCGAGCAATTGTTCGCCGATTTGAAGATGCAGTATCAGAGCCTGCCGCTCTTGACCGACGACTACCGAAAATTCGTCCGCGCGGAACTCGATGCGTTTGCCGCGAAGAATCCGAAGCTGCTCAAGGGCCTCACGATCACCCTCCAAGGCACCGCCGTCGTACGGCCGATTGCGATGCTGGGCCTCGGGTACTTCGGCGCGCATGCGATCGACTTGGCCGGCGGGCATTTGCTGAACATGACGGGCGATGTCGTCGTCGGCGCGACGGCGGCCATCTCGGGCGAAGGCCTCCTGGCCGGGATGATGCTCCCGGTGCGCGAATTGCTCGCCCGCATCTTCAGTCACTACTACACCGAACGCGCGGCGCTGCTCGCGAAGATGCTCCACGAGCGCGTCCTCGGCGATTCGATCATCCGACTGAAAGAAGCCGCCAATTTGCCCGAGTTGCCGTGGTGGCAGGAATTGCAGAAGGTTGTGAAAACGTTGCGTGTAACGTAGCCAAGGTCGTGAGCCCTTGGACTTGGTCGTTCGCAATGACATCCAAGGTCTTACGACCTTGGCTACAAAAGTCCTGTCCCCTGTCATCCTGTCCTCCTGACTCCTGAACCATGCTCGATCATTCGCTCGATATGACTCGCTGGGAACGCTCGCTCGAGGCGTGGCGGGGGTGGGCCGCGCGGTTGCCGGAGTGCGCCGCCG
>JBGSSS010000066.1:0-37237 GCA_041736895.1 Pirellulales bacterium | reverse complement strand
ATCCGCCGCTACATCCAGGAACAGGAGAAAGACGAGCGGGATCAGGAACGGGGCCTGTTTGATGACCACGAGTAACCTTTAACCCACGGCCCCTTTTAGGGGCCTTCCTCATACCACCAGTTCTACTGGTGGTTCTGATTTATCTATTGTTTTTTTGCGTTTCGTGATGTTTGCTATACGCAGATTTATAAATCCAGGGTAAATCTGTCCGTTTTGCTTTATTTCACTGTAGTAACGGCAAAGGTTGAAATTATTGTTGAGTTAATTACTCGCTGAACGCGGCTGGCATTCCTGAAAATAAAATTACAAGTAATCGAAATGAAACCGACCGAGGCGTTTCAGAACCAATCCACCTGGTGGTTGATGTGAACTCAAGGAAATTTTCGGTTGAATCGCGATTAGGTTCGGCGTTGGACAGGTAAGCACTACTGGATAGGGGTAGTTCATCTAGCAAAAGCCTCATCAGTCGAGGTCCGAATTCAGCTGCGCTGGCCTGTCGAACTTTGCTTGATGGTTCTGCGAGTTCTCGATCAATCATGAACATGGCATCGATTCACTGCTTTCGTTAGCAAGAAGTCGTTTTGAGTTGGGTTTAATGGACTTTGTTGGCAGGAAAATGAAACAGGAGGCATCATCTGTTGAGTAAAAGCTATCGGTTGAACCGAAGGAGCGCGTAACTGTCAAATCTCCGTGAATATCGGAACTGCGTTGCATTCCTTGAGACGGGATGCCGCCTAGTTGCGGTCTACAGAGGGCTGTTTCTGAGTTAAGATGATGCTTCTTTGATTCACGGCCGGAGAATGCTTTTTAAGCAAGTTGAATTGAGCAAGATATGCCGATTTCCAATGTTCATGCCCAAGAACTTTTACGCACGATCCAAGCACGAGCGGCAGACGATCCCGAGTTTACTCGTTGCCGGCCGCGGTCTCCGGACGAGGAACCGCTGCCGCAACGATTGACAGGGACGACGGATTACAGCGCTGCCGGAGTTGCAGCGCGGCGACGCTTGTTGGAAGAATTCGGTGTCCACACGGACTGCTTGAATGGGATCGAGGCGGAACCAACGCCCGAACAATTGAGCGGGAACGTTGAAAATCTGATCGGGTTCGCGCGGATTCCGGTTGGCGCTATCGGCCCGCTGCGCGTCAATGGTTTGCATGCGCACGGCGATTTTTTTGTGCCGCTGGCGACGACCGAAGGAGCGCTCGTGGCGTCGTATCATCGCGGCGCGTATCTGGCGAGCCAGTGCGGCGGGGTGACCGCGGCGTGCCTGACCGAATCGGTCGCCCGCGCGCCGTGCTTTGTCTTTCACGACATGCTTGCGGCGGGGCGTTTCTTGACCTGGGCCGTCGGCCAATTCGATCGGTTGCAGGAAGCGGTCGCCGCCACGTCACGATATTGCTGCTTGCAAGACGTCAAGCCGTGCCTTCTGGGTAAAGAACTCTATCTCGTGTTGGAGTTTCATCCCGGCGACGCCGCAGGGCAGAACATGGTGACGATCGCGTCGGAAGCCATTGTGCATAAGTTGCTTGAGGGCGCGCCGGTCGCACCGGAGCATTGGTTTTTGGACGGCAATCTCTCGGGTGACAAAAAAGCAACGGCCGCCGCGTTCCTTACAGCACGCGGAAAAAAGGTCGTCGCCGAGGCCGTGATCGATAAAAAACTCGTGCGCAAATTTTTGCATACGGATGTCGAGCGAATGATTCGGTATTGGCAAATCTCTGTGCTCGGCGGTGTTCAAAGCGGCTCGATCGGCGTGCAGGGGCATTACGCCAATGCGCTCGCTGCGCTCTTTATTGCGTGTGGACAAGACGCGGCGTGCGTTTCCGAAGCGGCGATCGGCGTCACACGCATGGATACGACGAGCGAAGGCGATCTCTACGTCTCAGTCAGTTTGCCGAATTTGATCGTCGGCACGGTGGGCGGCGGCACGCGCTTGCCCACGGCGCGGGAGTGCCTTCAGATGCTGGACTGCGTCGGCACGGGCAAAGCGCCAAAGTTCGCCGAGATTTGCGCGGCGACCGTACTCGCCGGCGAAATCTCGATCATCGGCGCGATGAGCGCGGGTGATTTTGGACAAGCGCACGCTCACTATGGCCGGCAGAATAAGCCTAGCGAGGAGCAGACGCCGTGAATGGGGCAACCACAGAGCAGGCGATTCAAGAACGAGCCGACTTCGGCATCGTGCGTTACGCGAACTGCTGGGAAGATGCAGAGTTGCTGCTCACGGCCCTCGAACCAGCGCCGGGCAAAAGAATCTTGTCCATCGCGTCGGCCGGCGACAATGCGATAGCGCTAGCTGCTGCCGGAGCGGACGTTGTTGCCGCGGATTTGAGCATGCCGCAGTTGGCTTGCGCCGAATTGCGAATCGCAGCGATTCGAGCGCTCGATTACGACGAGCTGCTGGCATTTCTCGGCGTCGCTGAGCACGCGGAGCGATTGTCGGTCTATGCAAAATTACGCGGCGGGCTTTCGGTAAACACCGCGGCGTATTGGGACGCCAATTCCGCGACACTCGCCGAGGGTTTGATTCATGGCGGCAAGTTCGAGAAGTACTTTCACCTCTTTCGCAAGCGTGTGCTGTCGCTAATTCATTCACGCGCGAAGGTTCAAGAGCTGCTGCAAAAGAAATCGCGCGCCGAGCGCGAAACTTTTTACGAGCAGCGCTGGAACAATCGCCGCTGGCGCTGGTTGTTCAAAATCTTCTTCAGCCGTACGGTGATGGGCCGCTTGGGACGCGACCCCGAGTTCTTCCGCTACGTCGAAGGTTCGGTCGGAGATCGGATTCTCGCCCGAACGCGGCATGCGCTGATCGAACTCCCGAACGACGAGAACCCGTTCCTGCAGTACATCGTCACGGGCAATTTTCGGCCGGCGCTGCCGACGTACCTCGCGCCTGATAAATACTCGGAGCTGCGCCGAGGCGTGGAGCGAATCACGTTGGCGCATGGTCCCATCGATGAAGTGGCAAAGACACATCGAGGCGAAGGTTGGGACGGGTTCAATTTGTCCGACATCTTCGAATACATGGGGCCTGAGCTGACGCAAAGCGTCTATGGCCGCTTGATTGAGAACGCTCGCCCTGGCGCACGCCTGGCGTACTGGAACATGCTCGTCCCGCGAAAGCGTCCCGAGCCTTTTGCCGCACGCATCGAATCGCTAGATCAGTTAGCCGAGGACTGTTTCTTCCGCGATCGCGCGTTTTTCTACAGTGCCTTTGTCGTCGAGCAGGTCCGCTAATGACGACCACGCACGACATTCTCATGGGCGTTCTTCTCAGCGCAGGATTTCTTGCGATCCTCGCCGTCGCCGAGTTCTGGACGCGGCGCGGCGCAGCGAAACCCGAGTGGTCGCGGAAGTTGGTTCATTGCGGCGGAGGAATCTTCGCGCTGGTCATTCCATTTTTGATCGAATCGCATTGGGTCGTGTTGGCGATGTCAATTGGATTGCTGGCAGTGTTCCTTTTCGGCAGGTACAGCGGTTTTTTGCCGAGTCTCTATTCCGTGCGTAGCGAGAGTTGGGGCGTCGAATACTTTCCGATCGTTGTATTCTTGTTGTTCGTGCTGACCGAAGGACGTCCGTGGCTCTATGTGATCTGTGTGCTGGTCTTAGCCGTTTCGGACACCTTGGCCGCATTGGTCGGGAAACGATTTGGAAGACATCGCTATCAAGTTGACGGTGACTATAAAAGCTTCGAAGGTTCATTGGTCTGCTTCCTGGCCACTTTCGTGGTCGTTGCCGGACCGTTGTTTCTTTGGCCGCAGGCTGAATATCCTTCGGTGACTGTGCGCCTTAGCGCGGCGTTGATCACCGCGATCCTTGTCGCCACCTTCGAAGCAATCGCCTTGCGCGGGCGCGACAACCTGTGGCTGCCGTTGGGAACGTTTCTGCTCCTGACCAAACTCTTGCGCTGCGACGAGTCTGAAATCTTGATTCAACTCAGCGGACTAGCGGCAATCGTCATGGTGGTCGGCATCGCTGGCTGGGTGAGCCAATCGACGAATGTCGGCGCAACGCTAATCGTCATGCTGATGACCTATGCGGCGTACTCGCTGGGCTCGATTGATTGGGCCGTGCCGATCTTGCTCTGCATCGCATTTTTCTTGCTCGTGCGCAGCAGATATGCGCGCGGAGAACGTTTTCGATCACAGCGCATGACCCAGGAGTTTCTCCTTCCATTCGCCGCGCTCGCCCTTGCCAACTGGGGTTGGAACGCAGATCGAAAGGAGTTATACGCCGCATGTTTTGGGCCTTTTCTCGTGGCGAACCTGGCTCTCGTCACCCTCGGTGCCGTACGTTTGGCGGATAGGGATCAAGCCCAGAAGCGCCGGCTCTCTTTAGGGAATATTTTTACCATCACATGCTTGAGCGCAGCGCTGATTCTGCTCCCCACGTGGCTGATGCAAAAGAATGTTCCCTGGTCCGCCCCGTTCACTGTGCTGGGAATGGTGCTCTTGGCGGGATTCATCTTCCAAAGTTTCGTCGGCCGTGCTTCTGGGTCGCTGGCGGACCGCCCGACGTATCGCATCCGCCGTGTGATTGCCTGCGCCGCGGTCGTGGCTTACGCCGCGTTGCAGGCCGCGCAGCTTATTCCAGTTTGGGCGCCGCGCTAACGTCAATGAACTGGAGCGTATTTAGTAGCCCGACGCGTAAGCGAGGGAGAGCCTGCACTCTTGATTCCCTTGCTTACGCTGCGGGCTACTAATCAAGCAATTCGACTGTCCCGGCTTGGCCGTCCATGCGAATGCGCTGCCCATCGTTGATCGACGCAAGCAAGCCCGAGATGCCGACAATCGTCGGGATTCCCATCTCGCGCGCGACGACAGCCGAATGCGAGAGGATGCTGCCGCGCTCGATGAGAATCCCTTTGACCGCCGGGTAGAGCGGCACCCAGCCCGGATCGGTGCGCTCGGCCACCAAGATTGTCCCCACGAGTCCATGCGCATCCGAGGGATGATGCACAACGCGCGCCGGCGCTTCGATGATGCCTTGGCAACAGCCGATGCCGCGAAGTTTTCCGTCGACAAATTTCGGCGCGGCTGCCCGATGGTTGCGGAATAAGTTTCGGTGATAAACCATGCCGAACGTCTCGAAGCGTTCATCGGGGGCAAGCGTCGCCGAATCGCGGTAGCGATCAAACTCTTGTTTGCGCAACACCGCCAATGAACGTAGGTCCGTCGTCACCGCCGTGCCGCGGACGAAGTCCCAGACCTCGTCCATCGTCAGATAAAAGATTTGCTCGCGTTCACCAAGGATTCCTTCGGCCGCCAATTGCCCGCCAACGCCGCGCATCAATTCGCGCAGCAAACCATAGATCCGCGTACGGGCAAAACGCATGTTTTCGCGGTTTTTCACGCCGTTTCGCGCGTTGCGCAGAATGCGGCGAAAGACAAACCCGCGCCACCAACTGCCACGGCGTGAGCGCAAGGCTTGCATGACTTTCGCTTCGGCTTCTTGGCGGACGCGTTGCTCACGCGCTTCTGCTGCTTCGACATCGAGCGCCGCTTCGTCGTTCAACGACAGATAATTGCGCAGCACTCCATAAACCGACGCGGGCCGGTCACGCAGCGAAAACTCTTCAAGCTTCAATTCGTGCATGCAGCGAAAACCATAGAGCCGCAAGTAACGCTGCATCTCAATCGAGAACTCTGAGAAGCGTGGATCTGCTGAAACTCTCTTTGGCAGCGACTCAAGTTCGTCCTCTAAAATCATCCGCCGCAATTCCGGATCGTGTTGCGCGCGGGCTGCCATGCGCAGCAGATGCTTCGCCGGCTGCGCGCTTTCGATTCCCCCTTCGCCGCAGATCAAGTCGTTTTGCATTGCGCCAGTCGTGTCGCCACACCAAGACTCGCTAAGCTTCTTGAGCAAACCGTAATAAATCATCACATAGAAATCGTTGATGATCGGCGCCTTCCAATTCCAAAGCAGTGCCCGCTCCATTTCTTGATACAGCTTCAACGCCTCGGGCGGCGATAGCTTGGCGAAATTCATTTCGTCCCACACTTCGTAGTGACGGCGAAAATCGTTATGAAAATGTTCGACGCGGCGCTGCAATCTTGAAAAATTCCAGAGCGAGCGGCCCACAAGCTTCAGCAACGACGGAAACTCAACAAACCACTTTCGCCAGAAACTCGGTTTCGGCGAAACATCGTCAAGCTCCAGCGGCTCCTTGAGCCCCATCATGCTTTCCATGTAGCGGGCGTTGTATTGATAACCCGGGAAGAGCTTGATGAGCCGATACCAATTGCGCAGGTTGTAATAAACTCGGCCGCGGAACAGGCCGAGCATATTGGAAAACATATCGTCGTTCGCGGCGACGACTTTGGGTGCGATACCCATCACTTCGGCGAAGCAGTGATAGACGATCGTGTAAGCGCGGCGGATGAAGCTGAATGTCAGTGGCGACGTCACACCGCTGTAACTTTCGACGATGTTCGAGTTGTCCCAGATCATCCGATTGCCGGCCGCCGGGCCATACTCAACGGGCTTGGTCACCGGCCGTGTTTGCAAAATGTAGAGTTTTCCCGCCGCGTCCAACGCCCATTCAATGTCCTGCGGCCGGCCGTAATGCGACTCGATCTTCACGCCGTGTGCGGCTAATTGTCGCAAGACATCGTCCGAGACAGCCGGCTGCAACTGCACAGCAGCGGGCACGTCTTCGGCGATGATGCCTTGGCCAGTGGACTTGTCTTGGACGAGGCGCGTGGTCTTTTGCACCACGTCGGGCGTGATGGCCTGTCCGCGTTTTTCAATAACAAATGTATCCGCCGCCAAAGTGCCGCCGACCAAACCTTCGCCCAAACCATACACCGCACCGATCACCGTTTGATGCACACTGCCCGTGGCCGGGTGACAGGTGAACATCACGCCGCTCGCTTGGGCATCAATCATTCTTTGGATCACGACTGCGACGGCGATATGCTCGCACGTCAAACCTTGCTCGCGGCGATAAATCACCGCGCGCTCGTGATACGTCGAAGCCCAAACGTCACGGATCGCTTGGCTGACGCGCTCCTCACCTCGCTGGAACAGAAACGAATCGTGCATGCCGGCGAACGACGCATCGGCATGATCTTCGTCCGCGGCGGAGGATCGAACCGCGAGCGGAATGCTTTGCGAGAATTCTTCAGCCAATTCGGCGCGCAGCGCGGCAAGCAGTTCCGCGGGTAGGGCGAGCCGCTGAATTTGTTCGCGGATGCGGCCGCAGAGTTCAGTAATGCGCGCATGGTTCGTTGAGTCGCATGTGGCCAGTTCCGCACGCATACTCGCTAGTTCTGGGTGCGCGGCAACCGCGGCTTCGAATGCACTCGTCGCAACGCAGACTAACCGCGGCACGGGCATCCCGAGCCGAACCAGTTCATGGAGATTCGCCCCTTTACCGCCGACGAGCGCGCTCGTCCACGAAGTTTCCGGCGAGCTATCTGAAACGATCCAAGTGTTTGAAATAAGCATTATAGTTGCGGCCACCATTCCCAGATCACCCCCTGACGCCGGCCTAGCTCGAATGCCAGCAGCGCATCAAACGCAATGATGTACATCCCGGCATAAGTTTCCAACCGCTTCGCGTTCGCTCGAATCGGATGCCGATGAAATTGGACAAAGCCCATCACGCACACCAAGTACAACGCAATTAGCGACACCGTGAACCAAATGCTCAAGCCCAAATGCTCTCCCACGAGCCAGACGAGAAACGTGTCGATCGCCCGCACGATCAACACCAACGACGCCGCGAAGAACGGGCCAAACAGGCTCGAATAACTGTGCACGCCCGCGATTTCATCTTCGGGCGCGCGGATTTTGCGCGAGATTTCCCAGTTCAGCGTCACAAAGAAGCCGACCCAACTGTAAACCCAAAACCACGGCGGCGCTTCCCACGGATAGCGGCCAGTGGCAAAGGAATACACGACGAGCGCGAACAACGGCATGATCAGCATGTGCGAGATCGTGTACAGGATAAAGTGCTGACGTAGCCAATGCGGCACGAAGAACTCGTATCGCATTAGAATCGAGTATCCGAGCGCGGCCAGCACGGCAATAAATGGGCCGGGTACTCCGGCCGGCTGCCAGCATAGTGAGATGATCAACTCGGCCGCGATCGCCGTGAACCCAAACGCCCGGAGATGTTGTAGCGTCACTAGTCCGCGATGGAGCACTCGTTCGGGATAGTGCAGCCGATCCTCGTCGTAATCCTTGTGCTCGTCAAAAACGCGCAGGTGAAAGAACAGACAGAGCAACGTGATCGCGCCGAGCAATGAACCGATGTTGTAACTCAGCGGACGCTCGGGATGAGTCAGAACTTGCGCCAAAAATGAATTCGAGGAATAGTAACTGACGATCAGCAGGCCATGCGACCCGAGCGGAAAGCGTTCTTGCAGATAAGCCCAAAAGCGCCGGACGAAGTGATCTTCGAGCGTGAGCGTTTTTTTCAGGGCCTTTTGAACTTGATCGTCCATCAATTTTCGGCGCGGTTGTTAAAGAGCTTGAGATAGGATTCGCTCACGCAGAACGCTATAGTCGATTTTGGAATTGTGCCGCGGATCAACGGGGAGTGCTTTCGCGGTGACGACAATATCGTCGACAAGTTCGCTCGCCGCAGCAAGCCGCGCGCGGAAGGCCGCCTCGTCAATGACCGGCCGAGCGACCAAGACGATTCTCTCTCCGAGCTTCGAGTCGGGAATCCCGACGGCGGCGACTTGCTCAAGGCGCGCATCGCTATCGCGGGCGATTCTCTCGATGCGCTGGGCATGATGCTGCCGGCCAGCTCGTTCGATCGTCGAATGCACTCGACCCACGAGCCAAAGCCGTCCTGCTTCATCCGCATACGCCGTGTCGCCCATCCGATGCCAGACGGTTCCGTCGGGTTCGTGGATTTTGTTCTCGTCGGTTTTCGAGTCGCGGCGAAAATAACCACGGCAGACATGCGCGCCGCTGACGATCAGTTCGCCGACTTCGCCCCGCGGCACTTCCCATGCGGACAAAGTTTGGTCATCGAGCCGGACCGGTCCTTTGACGATTCTAATCAGACGCGTGCGCAGCAAAGTTGTCGGCGTGCCAATCAGATAACCCGGGGCCAGATCGCGGTTGGCCGCGCTGACCGTCGCACGTTCTTCGGCGGTGAGATGCGCGACGGGTTCGGCCTCGGTGGAACCGTAGACAACCTGGATTTCGGTCTCGGGCCATGTTGCGCGCCAAATGCGCAACTGCTCATCGTCTACCGGCGCGCCGCCGGTGAGGATGCGCCGCAAAGCTGGCGGCGGGCTCGGGTGCTTCTTCCACGCCTCGGCCAAGCGATCAAAAAACGGCGGCGACGCGGTCGCGGTAGTGACGCCATGCCGCTTGATCTGGGCGATCAATTCAGACCCATCGACGCCGCGCACGTTCCGAAAATCGATCTCCGGCACGATCGACGTTCGCCCCGCCGCCAGATTGTTCAGGGCAAAAATCGGAAACATCGGCATGTCGATATCCGAGCTTTGGTAAGGAAACTCCGTTTGCAGTGCCTCGTGTTGGGCGAGCAGCAAGCCATGCGTCCGATCCGCACCCTTCGGCAAGCCGCTCGAACCCGAAGTGAACGAAATCAACGCGGTCTCGTTGGCGGTCGTCTCGGCAATCGTGGGATCGTGCGAGCCTTGCTGCAATTCATTCAACGTCCGACGTGCAGGGATGCGAAAACAACGGCCTCCCGTTGTCACGGTGATCGGCAAGCGTCGCAACTTGGGTTCAAACAAACGCAGCCAGTGACTTTTGGTGATGCCGAGAAACGCCGTGGGTTCGGCGAACGCCGCGAACTGCGCGATGCGGCGCACACTGATCCACGGATCAACAAAAACCGCGACCGCGCCGATTTTCAACACGCCGAGCAGCACGGCGTAAAGTTCCAGCGACATCGGGATCATCACAATCGCCCGCTCCCCGCGTTGCAGCCCTAGCCGCGCTAGCGATCCGCCGATTCGGCCGACTTGATCCCACAGTTCGCCATAGGTCACTGCGCGTTCCATGCCGGGCAATCCTTGAACCAAGGCCGGCCGTGCCGGATGCTCCAACGCTCGTTCGCGCAGATGGGTCACGACGTTCACGGTTTTCGTGCTCGTTGTCATCCGGCGCTCCGCTCGTAGAGGCGATAATGACGGATGACCTCGCCGATATCACCATCCAATCGGCCCGAGGGATTGTCGGAACGGATTAAGCACAAATTCGCGTTCCGATAGCCAGCTTCCGCCGCGCGCGCGTAACCGTGTTGCATCAAAGCCGCGCCCAATCCGCTGTGGCGGTGTTTGGCTACGACTCCCAGCGATTTCAAATTGATCGTGCGCGTGAACGCGTGCCACAGATATCCCAGTTTCCCCCAACGCCGTGACGCCGCAGCGACGGCGCGGCGGCGTTCGGGATACGCAAACATAAACCCGACATCCTCGCCATCCGGCGCAGATGCAAACAACACAAATCTCGGATCAATCAGTGGCTGCAAAGGACGATACATCGCTAGAAACTCTTCCCAGGGGATCGGTCGATAGAGAAAGTTTCCGGAAAATATCTCGCATGACAAACGATAAAATACGCGTAGCTCTTCCTCGAAACCCTCCGGCCGTAGCGTGCGAAAACGATAGCCTTGTTCATGCACACGGCGGCCGATTCGTTCCAGATTTGTCGCCGCCGCGGGCAGGTTCGTCACACGCTTGGAATAATAATCCTCACAAGCCACGAATCCGGCCGCTTCCCAGAGCGCGGGATAGTATGGCGGGTTCAACGGTTCGCCTAAAAACGGCGGGACGTCGTGCGGTCCGAGATTGAATCGATAGCGTGCCCAGGTGCTGCCGTCCATCGGGCCGACGATGCGGCCGACCCCCTGTTCACGCAGCCACGCCACGGCTGAGTCCAGCAACGAGCGAACCGCGTCTAGGTCGTTCTCGGCCTCAAAAAATCCGAGCATCCCGATCGGGCGACCGTTTGTGTCCCTCAATTCCGGCGACCAACGCGCGACGACCGCCGCGCGGACATTTTGCTCGATCGCCACGCCAATCCATTGCCGATCTCGATCAGAAGAACGCTCGATTTTCTTGCGGATGGAATCTCGCGTAGAAGCGATCCAATACGTATCGTGCTGATTCTCTCGCCGCTCGAGTTCAAAAAATAGATCTGCAACGGAAGAGTCCCCTGTGACATTTTGAATTTTCACCATCTTCGCCCGCGCGGGAAATACGACTGCTCGTTCCACAGTTCAGCATCAGCGTCCTAGTTTATACAAACCAACAAAAAAACAGGAGTGATCATACGGGATGGCAACTCCTGAAATTGGTTTTAAATGATATGAGCAATGGAACCGAGGCCCGCGCGACCACAGACTTTAGTTGACCTTCGGCAGCGAGACTCCTTTGCGCCAATCTCGATACCAGCGAGAGAAACTCCACCATTCGCCCCAACTATTGACCTTCATGGCGGCAAAGGCTCGTCTGTGGTAGGCGAGGGCTTCTTGCAAACTCAGCTTGTACACACGGCGTGGTTCTCCCTGCAGGCCCGGAAGAACCAGCCATTTGCGGTTGGCATAAATGAGCGTATGCTGAAATTCCTTCTCGCCGGCGGGTGCACAGCGCAGATGAACATGAATCACATCTTCAACGCCAGCCAGCCACCGCAGCACAGGGTGAGATAAAACAGGACTCTTGAGCATGGCCGCAGTCGCGGGCGTGAACAAGGCGCTCACGATGCGGTATTGTTCCGCTTCGTCCAGTGTGCCCTGCTGAACGTGTTCGGCCAGCCGATCAATCTGCGAAGACTCGATCTCGACGACGTAATCAACTTGGCCAGGGTTAAGCGCAGGCTCGAACTCGATCCGATCGCCCAAGTGTCGCGCTGAGAACTCCTCTCCAGTGTCGGTAACTCGAACGCCGACTCGCTCGAATAGTCCGTTGAAGAATTCCACGACCGCCGGTGGTTGGGTAAGATTCCGCCACTTGTCCAGGCTAGATCCCATGAGTGCCTCTTGAAGCCAGATGATCGAATTCGTTGCCTTGATTCAGCAACTTTGATGCCGCATATAAAGTATGGGGTTAAGGCGAATAATACTACAGCTGCAGCATTTCATAGCATACGGAAGTCAATCTGATTACAGACGCGTGTCGATTGCGGAAATCATGGCCGCGGGCTTGCGATCTTATGCAAATTGGATAGCTTGAAGCGGGCTTGAACGGCGAGAATCCATTAAACTGGGGGAGCGTTTCAAGCCTGGATCAGTTCCTTGTTCAACTCATCTCGGATCAACTCATCTCGAAATGCCGGTTCAAGCTGGCATGGACGACACCTATTTACCTGCGAGTGGAGTTTTCGTGCGCTTTCGATCTTTGCGGTGTTTGGGCGGACCGAATCGTTGGGCGTCGTGTCCTGTCTTTGAAGCGGAACTTGATCTCAGTGACGAGGCGTCATGGCCCGCCGCGCGGATTAAACAAACTTCCGCGCGGCTCGACGACCAACTATCCGATGGTCAGCCCGGTGCCAAGGGACAAGGGGCCACGGGAAAGAACGCGTTGGGAACGCCCCGGGACTTGGCCGATGCCTTCGTTCAATGCGCGTTCCGTTTGCAAAATCGTTTGGCGGATCAAATTGCCTTCGGCGCTGTCCAAGAAACAGCGAGTCCCAACGTCTTTCTCGTCGCCGTCGAATCTGTCAGCGAAGGCTTAGGCCGAGCCGTCATGGACGGGGCGCTGAAGATTCTGGAGACTGCCTCGGCGGAAGAACAATTGCCGCTCGTGGGTTTGCGAGACCAAATCTTGGAACTCCTCTACGAAGAGTTTCCCGCGCGCCGCGTCGGCTATCGCAACCTAGCCGCGACCTTGGATATCTATTACGCGGCGAAGAAACGAAACATCCCCGCTGCCCAAATCACCCCAACCTATTGGGGATCCCTCCGTCTTGGGCAAGGTTCGAAGCATCGCCGACTGCGGGCTTCGGAACCCGACATTGTCAGCGGCGTCGCCCGCATGGCCTCGACCGACAAACCGATTTGCAACCAGTTACTGCGAGAAGCCGGCGTTCCCATCTCTCGCGGCTGCGTCGTCGAGACCGTCGAGCATGCGCTGGCCGCGGCCGAGGAGTTGGGTCTGCCAGTGGCGGTCAAGCCGGCCGATACCGACGTCGGAGTGGGCGTCACGCTAGATGTACGCACTCCTGAGCACGTCGAACGCGCGTTTGCCGAGGCGATCAAACATGCGACCAAAGTCTTGGTCGAGCAATTCGCTCCCGGCATCGAGCATCGGGTGCTCGTGATTGGCGATCGAGTGGCTGCCGTGACGCGCGTCGATCCGCCGCAGGTCATCGGCGATGGCGTTTCGACGATTGCCGAACTAGTGAAGCAAGTGAACCTCGACCCGCGGCGCGGCGAGGAGAAAGCCGATACCCCGTGGTTCCGACTCAAGCTGGACAAGGAAGCACTCGAGTTTCTGGCGGTCGACGGTTTGACAATCGACTCCGTCCCCGCGGTCGGCCAAAAGGTCTTGGTCCGCCGCAATCCGCCGTACATCAAACATGGCGGCGTGCCGACGGACATGACCGACCGGATTCACCCCCGTATCGCAGCGCAAGCCGTGGCCGCTGCCAAGTGGATGCAGATTCCAGTGTGCGGCCTCGATGTGGTGGCGCTCGACATTGGCCGGCCCTTGGAGGAACAGCGCGGCATCTTCGTCGAGGCGAATACGGGACCGGGCTTGTGGCTTCACTTGGCTCCGTACATCGAACCAGCGCGACCCGTGGGGAAGAATATTGTCGACCTCTTGTTTGCGCCAGGCGACGAGGCCCGCATCCCGGTCGCAGCGGTCGTCGGCGATTCGACAGACTTGGCGACTGCCCATCTCCGAGCGCTGCTAACCGCGTCTGGCGTTCGTGCAGCCAGCGCCAGCGAGCAAGAAATCGTCATGGCCGAACGGCGCTTCGTCTCGCAAGCAACCACGCCACATTCACGCGCCGCCGTTCTCTTTCAAAACGAAACAGTCGATTTGGCGATTCTGAAAACTTCGCCGCAAGAACTTTTTCAGGCGGGCTTCGGCAACGATCGATGCGAAGTAGCACTCGTGTGCGGCTCGCCAGACTCGTCCCGCGCCGCCGCTGCTGATCGCGAATGTCTGCAAGCACTGCGCAACGCGTTATCGTCGTCCGGAATCTTCGTATTGCAAGCAGCAGAGCACGAAGCCCCGTTCTCGCCCCCTTTGCCCGTCGAGCGAATCATTCGCTACGCCGTCAACGAGAGTAAACCATTCGCGGAGCATGTGCGCGCCGGTGGAGACGGAATTTTCACGCGCGATGGGACGATCGTTTTGAGTCAAGGAAAACAGGCTTCCATTCTGCTAGGAAGTGTCCCGACAAAAATTTCAGAGGAACAACAGTGCGCCTTACTGGCCGCGCTCGCGGCGGCGAAAGGGTTGGGGCAAAGCCACGAAACCCTGCGCGCCTACGTCGATTCCCTGGGCAAGCCGAAACCCGCGGCGCGAAATATCGCGGCCGCGGTTCGTCCGGCGCATGTACCTGCGCTGGAAACAAATCCCATTCTCACGGCCGCACGCCGACGGAACATCCCGGCCGAGTTTTTGCATACCGCGGATCCGCGTTTTCTGCGTTTAGGTCAGGGTTCAAAGCAACATCGCTGCCAGGGGATCGAACCCGAGACGGTTAGCGCGATCGCCCGCACGGCGTCGACCGACCGATTCCTCATCAAGTTTCTACTGCGAGAGGCTGGCATCCCCGTGCCCATGAGCCGGGTGGTGAAGAAAGCGGACGACGCTTGGGCTGCCGCTTGCGAAATGGGATTGCCCGTAGCGCTCAAGCCAACGGATGGCTTCACGGATGCCGGAGTTTCCGAGAACTTGTCCACGCGTGAGGAAGTCGATGCCGCGTTTCGCAAGGCGGTGCTCATTGACAAGGAAGTGCTCGTCGAGAAACTACTGCCAGGGTCCGTGTTTCGCGTCGTGGTCGTCGGCGACCGTGTCATCGCCGTATCGCTTGTGAATGTTGGTGACAACAAGGATTCGTCTGCCGATCTATGCCACGCGATTCATCCTCAGATTGCGGCGCAAGCCGTCGCCACGGCGCATGCACTGCGGCTGCCGGTGGCGGTGGTCGAGGTACTTGCTGCTGACATTTCGAAGCGACTCGAAGACCAGGGTGGTGTCGTCCTCGGAGTCAGGCTCTTGGATAGCGAGAACCCGTGTTTGCCCGCGGAGCAAGTGGCGCTGGCCGAGGAAGTGGTCACGGCGTTGTTTCCGGAACGCGACACCGGCCGTATTCCGTGCGTTGCCATCTTGGAAGATTCCTCGGGCGCGTGTGCGACGCAACTCGCCGCGCTGCTCGACAAGGCCGGTCTTTGCGCGGGCATTGCAAGCGAGAGCCAGATCACGATAGCGGGACGAAGTTGGAACCCGCCTGGTCCCTCGTCCGCGGAACGAGCCCGAGCGGTTTTTCAGGCTCCGATTGTCGATGCGGCGCTGCTACAGACCACTCGCGACGAACTCAAACAGAGCGGCTTAGGCAATGATGTCTGCAATGTGGCCATCGTTCTCGATTCAAGCACTGGTGATGCTGGCATCGCGGAAGCAGAGATACTTGTGTTGCCATTCTCAGGATCGCTTCCGAAAGTCTCCATTGCCGCTGAACGGATTATCTGGTTCGCCACGCGTGAAGACAGCGCGCCTTCGGCAGATCAACTTGGAGCGCAAGGACGAGCCGTGTTCGTTGAGGCCGATAAGATCTTGCTCGCGCAAGGTTCTAAAGCGCGAGTCCAGCTTGGCAAGCGGCCGGCAAATCTTCAAAGCGCGGAACTTGCGCCGCTGTTGGCTGCCTTGGCCGCGGCCCTGGCTCTTGGACTTAGCGTCGAAGTCTTGAAAAAATATCTCTCTGCTTAGGAACGAATGACGCTTCCCAACAACACTCTAGGGGCGGGGGATTTGTCAAAGCCGAACCGTGAACCGGCGATTGATGTCCTACGCGGCGTCGTGATGATCGTGATGGCGCTGGACCATGTTCGTGAATTCCTTCACGCCGCGCCGTATGATTCGCTGGATCTTACCCAGACCGATGCGCCGTTATTTCTGACACGCTGGGTCTCGCACTTCTGCGCGACGGTCTTCGTCTTTTTCGCCGGGATGGGAGCTTTTCTACAAACCACGCGCGGCAAAGCCGTGCCCCAGGTCGCGCGCCATTTGTTGACCCGCGGGTTGTGGCTCGTGTTGTTGGAATTCACACTGGTCCACTTCGGCTGGTTCTTTTTTCAGTACGATGTCCTGATCTTGCAAGTGATCTGGGCGATTGGCTGCTCGATGATTGCGCTGGCGGGCATGGTCTTCTTGCCGACCTGGGTGGTTGTCACCGCGGGCGTGACGCTGATTGCCGGCCAGCATCTGTTTGACGCCGTTTCCTTGCAAGGCCATGGCGTATTCGAATGGTTGTGGGTGGTCTGCATGAGCCGCGGAAGATTGAATGCCGCCGTGTCATGGCCGCTGATCCCCTGCGATGTGTACTATCCTGTTTTGCCCTGGCTGGGAATTATGTTGGTGGGATATGGGTTTGGGCAACTCTGGCAGATGGACCGTGGACGCCGACGCCGCTATGTCGTCGGTTTGGGGATTGGCTTGACGCTGCTCTTTGTTGTCTTGAGGGCGTTGAATCTGTATGGCGACAAGGTTCCCTGGTCCCCGCAGGCGTCCAGCTTGTTCACAGTCTTCTCGTTTATCAACTGCGAGAAGTATCCGCCCTCGCTGCTGTTCGTGTTGATGACCCTCGGCCCTTCGCTCATCGCGTTGGCTTATGCAGATCGCTTGCCGGATTTCCTCGCGCGGCCCTTGGCGACGTTCGGCCGCGTGCCATTGTTTTTCTATTTGCTCCACCTGCCGCTGATCCACTTGATCGCGGTTGGTGTAGCTTACCTTCGCTTCGGGTTTGGCCCAGAGTTGCAGGATGTCGCGTTTTCCGGACCAGGATTTTTTCCGCCGAATGAAGGCTGCAGCTTGCCAGTGATCTATTTGGTCTGGCTCAGCGTGGTGTTGTTGCTGTATCCCGCTTGCCGCGGCTTTGCGGAACTCAAACGCCAAAGACGCGGCGGTTGGATGAGTTACTTTTAGCACAGTTGTAGGTTTATGCCCTGAATCTGCGTTGTAATTGAGTAGTAGATGAACGCTTGCTTGCCGCCTCCATCAGTCGAAGCCCGAGATGCCGTAAAAGAGCACGGCATTTTTAGAGAAAACTTTTTCGGAAACGCTCCGTCCCTTGCCTTGAAAATAAGTCTTGGTGAGTTGCAACACGGACGCATAATCGGCCGTCGTTTCCGACACGGGCCAATCGCTGCCGTAGATCAAGCGATCCTCGCCGTAACATTCCCAAGCGAGATCGAGAATTGGCTCGTAGAACTTCAACTCGCGCGGCGCGGGCTGTTTCTTCACGCGGCCGTAGAGCGCCGAGACTTTGCAAAAGACGTTTTTATGCTGGGCCACGGCGCGAAATCGTTTGATCCAGGCTTCATCGAGCGGCAATTCGTTCAATTCGACATTGCCAAAGTGGTCGATGATGATCTTGAGCTTTGGCACACGGGCCGCGATTTCGGCCACATCGTCCAGCGAATACTCTCCGCACAGAAAATCGACCGTCTTCTTTTTGTCCGCCGTCAATTGTAGATCGGCAAAAAATTTGTCTGTCAATTTGCCAGGACTTCTTCCGGATAAGCGATAGCCGACATAACGTTTGTCCGCAGCGAGCTTCTCGAACATCGGCGCAAATTCCGGCGTGCCGATGATCTGCGAGAGATTTCCGACGACTCCGCGGTACAAGCCCTTGTTGGAAGCCGTGATGTCTAAATTCCACTGGTTATCCGGGATGCTCTGGCCGGCTTGAACCACGACGACGGCTTTTACCCCATTGGCCTTGGCGAGCGGGTCAAAATCCTGGGGGAGAATATTCCGATAGAGCGTTTTATTGTCTGGCTTAAGCCAGGTCAGGCCATCGGGCCGCTGCACATCCCAAAGATGCACATGACAATCGACCACCGCGATGGCCTCCGTTTCCACGGCCGGGAGCTTTGGGCCGAGAATCGTAACGAGCAAGAATAACGGCCAAACACGATTGAACATCGGAAACTCGCTTTAGATAAATCAGACTGGTCGATGAATTGCAACGGCGATTATTTCACGGGAATTTGATTGACCGTGTAATACGCGTGTCGATGAAGCAGCGTTTCTTCGTCTCGGGATTGTAATTTGCCCAAGTCGAACTCGTACACGAAACCACGCTTCAATTCATCGACCGTGATTTTCGCCGACAGACCATCGGCCGCTAGGATCACTTTCTTGATGACGGCTTTCTGCTGCTCGATTTCGGGACCCCCATACGCGCCATGATAGGGATGTGTAAACGACGAAATGGCATAGGAATCCGGCGAATTGCCCGTCGCCGCGGCCACGGGTATGGTAAAGGTAACTTTGAAGCCATCGGGTTCGATCGTAATGCGATTGATTTCGAAAGGCATCTTCCCGCTCCAATCAAGACGCTCCAAGGCGAACGGCTTGATCCCGCGCACGGGCCAGCCGCGATTTGTCCCGCCGCAGAGCAAATTGCCCCCGGGCGTAAACTCGACATTCAGGATGCCGGTGGAAAGCCCTTCGCGAAACGGGTAACACGCTCCTTGCCAGACACCGTTCACTTGCTCGGTCGTGGCGCGCATGATGATCGATTGCGTGTAATCGCCGAGGAACAATTGATTTTCGAAGGGCCCAAATTTGCCGCCGGTCTTGTTGACATTGAACGCCGTGATCGATCGACCCATGCGGAGGTAAGGAAAGACGACGGCATAGGGAACCAGTTGCTTGACGCGCTCTTTTTCGGTCACGATGCGGCTGCCGGATTTGGGCATTTCGGGCACAGGGCCGAGTTCGGGATTTTGTTTGTACCACTCGAAGCTGGCGGGATGGCCCTGAAAGCTCTGCGGCGAAACGGCTTTGAGACTACACGAACAATTCCAGGGGCCCTGGCTTTCGATATAGAACAGCGCGTCGTGTTCGTCGAAGCCGATGCCGCCCGGACTGCGCAGACCGCTGGCAAAAGCGGTGGTCTTGCCCGTCGGCGCGACCTTCATGATGAAGCCGCGGTTCAACGCATACGAGTTGTAGGACGCCGTGAGTCCCAGCGCGATGAATTGATTGCCCGCGGCATCGAGCTTCGAACCAAACGCGTATTCGTGGTAATTTGCATACCCCCAGGCGTCCGAAATCGTATCAAACCGATCTGCCACACCATCTTTGTTGGTATCGCTGACGCGCGTGAGTTCACAACTCTGGGTCACGCGCAGGGCATTGTCCTGCCAACAAAGACCAAAGATCTCATCCAAACCCGAAGCAAAACGGTGAAACGTCGGGTTGGGTTTGGCCGCGTCGATCCCGTCGATGAAAAAGATTTCGCCATGCCGCGTCCCCACCGCCACGCGACGATCTGGCAGCACCGCAAACGCCCCGGCCTCGATCACCGTGTCCTTGGGCAGGGGAATGTTGACGATGGGGTAGTATTCGCGTTCACGCTCCTCGGTGCCCCAGCGCTCGCCGACCTCCTCGGCGCGCGCGGCGCAGCACAAGCTAAGAAGCAAAATGGCATGCACCACGAAGCGAGCGTGCTTATTTGGCGATTGGCTCATAGAGAAATTCCAACGTGGATTTGCCTTGGGGAACTTGCAGCCGCAGCAACAATTCGGATTGCTTCGAACCCTCGGAGATGGGGCGCAGTTTCGTTTCAACCTGGGGTATGGTCAGCCGCAGTGTTCCGCTGCGATAAACGCGATCAGATTCTTGTTTGAGATCGCCCGTCAGCGCGCGAAACCAAATCGTTTGTGGTTCGGGTGAATCCAACTGCAGCACTCGTTTCAGTTTCCATTGCCCATCGCTACCCGCGGCGGTTGAACGATCTTCGATTTGAATCTTGCCGCTCGAATACATGAAAGTGGGAATCGAGTGTTCCCCAAGCTTGTACCCATGAAATTGATAACCGAGATTCTTGGGATAAAGCGGATTTGGGTTGGCCGGCGCTTCTTTGGTCATGACCGGCAGCAGCGGCCATGGAGTTTTGTCATCGGCAAGCGGTGCGAACGAAACATCCTGGGCCAGCGTGATCGCTTCGCTCGTCGGCGTAAAGTCGCCGGCCCCCTGCCCTTGCCAATTCACGCTGACGAAATCCCCTTGCCAAATGGCACTTAGCGTCCCGGTTTCCGCGTTCATGGCATAATTCAACTTTTCGGGCAGGCCGACGGCGATCCCGCGAAAGCCGGCGACGCGGCTGCGGCCGCGGTGGATTTCGGCCTGCGCTCCGACCGCGAGCTTTGTGGCCTCGTAGCGAATTCCTGGCGGATCGGCCGCCGAAGTCCCTAGCGACAAGTAAAACCAAATCGCCGCGATCTGCTGGTCCGTGTTTCCGTCCAAGATTTTCTTGTGCGTGGCGATGCCGTCGGGCCAAGCGGTCGGCATCACAATCCGCGGGCGCAACGCGCCGGGGTTCAGCATGAAAGTTTTGAACCACCCTGGCTGCAAGCGTTCGTATGAAGTCATCAGATCGATGCCGCGGTTCGTCGGCGAAGGCTTACCGTTGAAGTTGTGGCAGTTCACGCAATTCAGGCCCTTGTCTCCGAGCAATTCACGGCCAGCGGGCCGGAGCAGCTTGGCGTATTCGCGGTCTTTGGGGTTTTTGGACTCGGTATCTGGAATGACGAGATCGGGACTTTTCAGGACATCGAGCCGGGCGAAAAGCTCCGGCACATGCTGCAAGTTTGCTGCGCCAAATTGCGGCATCCGCGTCGCCATGTATGGCCGCACACTCTCGCCGTCAAACAGGACCTTCTTCATCCAAGCTGGCTGCAGTTTTGCCCCGGCCAAGGTCAACGGCGGCGGAATCCGCGCATCGTCGCCGAGATTCTTCTCGCTCGATTGAAAGTAAGAATTGTATGCCTCGGGCACCCCGCCGTAGTCATCGCGAATGTGACAAGAGATGCAATTAAACGCCGTAAGTGTTTTTGCCAGAGCGACCTGCTCCGAGTCGATCCGCGGTTTTTCAGCAAGCGCTGCTTTGATCGCGGCGATTTGATTTCCTGGCAGTTTATAGCGTGGACCAGGACCATCGGCGGTGGACAAGCAACCTTGCGTGAGTTTTGCATCTCGCAAGGAAATCCCCAACGGCGCTGCCTTCTGGTCGCCCAATTGATGGCAAGCGGCACAATTGAGTTCCTGAAAATACTTTTGGCCCGCCGCCGCTAGCGCCGCATCAGGCATGAGCGGTTGGACGGCCTGCGGCTGATTTCCCAGCAAGTAAGCGGCAATCGCCCGTGCTTCCGGGGGCGTGAGCTTGAGATCCGGCATGCGGCCGGAAGTTCGCACATGCAACGGCTGAAACAAAAATTCCCGCAGCGATTTTCGGCTGTATTTCGCCGCAATGTGCTCCAAGTTCACCGCGACGGGTTGAATCGGCTTTTTCTTGGGAGCATCTTCGTCTTCTTCTTGATCGTTGCGTTTGTTGGTCGGCGCTGCGCTCAGGGCTTCTTTAGGGCCATGACATGCCACGCATCCCACCGAGTGATAGAGCGCCTTGCCTTCATTAATAAGATTGGCTGGCAGCTCTTCGTCTTCAAACGTATTTTTCGACTGGGAGATTAGATAATGAGTCAATGCCTCGGCGATGTTTTTCTTTTCCGCTTCGGGCTTCTGTGCCAAGAGATCCGGCATCGTCGTGCTCGGATGCGCGGCCGAAGGCGCAGCCAAAAACTGTTGCAGATAGACTGGCGAAACGCGTGCGCCGACATCGGCTAAATTAGGGGCCGTTTTTTCGCGCAAGGAGCTTTTGCCAACGCCAGCATGACATGCCGCGCAGCGCAATTCCGAGATCAGCAATTCGCCGGCTTCAGCCTGCGTCAGCGGGTGATTGCCGCGTAGGGCCGGATCGCTCGCTGCCGCGAAGCGCGGTGTTGCGAGCAGAAGCAAAGCAAGTAACCAAGAAAATTGCCGATTGATTCTTAACAACATTCGCCCTTGCCGGCGCAAGCTCATTCTCGTGCAATCGTACTGCATGTGACCCGGAGCCGTTTACCTGGTTGCCTGATTACGAAATATCGACGACTCGTTTGCCGATGACATCCATGCGCGGCGTGATCCCCAGCCCCGGTTCGCTGCTGGCTGCCATGAACCCTTGCTGCCGCTGTGGCGCGCCGGTGGCCGTACTCACGGTGACATAACTATTGAAGTCAGTGCTCGTAAAACGATACTCCTCGGGTGTGCTATGGGCCAGATGCGCAATCGCGGCCGTGGTGATGTCGCCGCCCCAGCTATCTTCGAGCGTCATCGCGATACCCATGCTGACGCACAGATCGCGGGCCTGCTTGGTTTTGGTCAAGCCGCCGAGTTTGCTGATCTTGAGGTTCACCACATCCATGGCCAGATCCGCTTTGGCGCGCAGCAGCATATCGAGGGCGTCGATATTTTCATCGAGCACAAACGGGTGTGTCGTGTTCCGCCGCACCGCGAGGCACTCTTCGTAGGTCAGGCACGGCTGTTCGATGTAGACATCGACGTCCTGCACCGCGCGCACGACGCGCATCGCTTCGTGTTGCGTCCAGCCCGTGTTGGCGTCGGCAACGAGGCGGTCGCTTGGCAGGAGCATCGCGCGCACGGCGCGAATCCGCTCGATGTCGGTATCGGGGTCGCCGCCGACTTTGAGTTGAAACCGAGTGTAACCTTGCGCGCGATAGCCTTGGACATTCTTGGCCATCTCGTCGGGGGCAACTTGCGAAATCGCACGATACAGCCGGACACTCTCGCCGAAACGGCCGCCCAACAAAGTGCAAACCGGCAGCTTCGTCGCCTTGCCGAGCAAATCCCAACAGGCAATATCGATCCCTGATTTGACATACGGATGTCCTTTGAGCGCCGCATCCATACGGTGATTAAGCTTGGCGATCTCGCGCGGATCATACCCCAGCAAATGCGGTCCCAATTCCCGCAACCCTGCGCGAACGCCTTCGGCATACGCGGGCAGATAAAACGGCCCGAGCGGGCATACTTCGCCGTAGCCGATCAGGCCGCAAGCCGTTTCGACGCCGACGATCGTACTATCGAAGATGGAAACCGATTTTCCGCCCGACCATTTATAAGTTCCTTCGACGAGCGGCAACTCTACCCGGTGAGCGAAGATTCTTGCGATTTTCATGCGTGTTGTCTAACGTGAATATGCGAATTGACTGCTTCGATCGATGGTGCTTCGTCATTCCTCCACGAGACACCACAACCCAGATAAGATATAGCGCAGCGGTTTGGTTTACGAGACAAAAATCCTTGTTTTTGAGGCACTATCCCTGAGGCAGCTCAATTGGTACTCGATTTCAGCAACAGCCACTGCATCGCCACGGCCGCAGCCGCGCAGATTGTCGCTCCCCAGACCCAATCGATGAGGGTCATCTTCAGGGACCACTTTTCAATGAGCGCATAATTCGTCCAGTCATAAACACCATACAGCACCAATCCAAACAGCGCGCCATAGAGCAGCGCCATGCCATAGGACGAATTCTCCCCCAAGTACGGCCGCACAAACAGCACCAACCCCGCGGGGATAAGCAGATAGACCAGAATCGCCGCTCCCCAGCGAGGCGCAAGGCTGCCCCCCTCGCGCCGGGCCAAATCGCCGAATTCGGTGTTGTAAAAGTCCTTCATCACCAGGCCCAACCAGATGTAGTCCAGCAGCAGGAAGACCACCATCGTCAGGCCGTACAGTTTGAGCGTCAGCATTGGTTATTCAGCGTGTGCAAGAGTAAGAGCGTAAATCCTTGACAGAGCCTATTTTCTGAGCAATTCACATACCCGACCTCGCAATTTTCAACTTTGCGGAATTCCTCTCGCCCGATTGAAGGACGGGTCTACTATTTCCAAAGGATTATGGGAATATGTTTTGTCAGCAGTGATTCGATTAATTCATTCATTTACGGAGCAGCACTTGAGAATCGCGGTGGTTGGCAGTGGTATTGCCGGCTTGGCTGCCAGCTACTGGCTCAGCCGGCAGCACGATGTCGAATTATACGAGGCTGCTGCGACCCTGGGAGGGCACGCCCATACCGTCGATCTTGAACACCGCGGCGAGACGCTAGCCATCGATACGGGCTTTATGGTCTTCAACGAGTGGACCTACCCAAATTTCTGCGCACTGCTTCGGGAACTGGGCGTAGCGTCGGAACCGACCAGCATGAGCTTTAGCGTCCGTTCCGATAACGAGCGTCTGGAATACAACGGGACTTCGTTCAACGGGCTCTTCGCCCAACGCAAGAACTTGTGGAACCGCCGTTACTGGCGAATGCTCCGCGATGTCCTGCGTTTCAACCGGCAGTGCCACGCTGGTTTGAGCGCGGCCGAAAACGAAATGACCGTGGCCGAGTTTCTGCGGCATGGAGGGTACTCGGAGGAATTCGCCGCCTGGTACTTGCTGCCGATGGGTTCGGCAATCTGGTCCTGTCCCGCCGGCGTCTTCGCACAATTTCCGATCCGCTTCATTCGCGAGTTTTATGACAACCATGGGCTATTGAATCTGGTTCGTCGTCCTACTTGGCGAATCATCACGGGCGGTTCGCGAACCTATGTCGAGGCGCTGCGGCAACGCATGGAGGCCCGCGTGTTTTTGAATCATCCGGTACGTTCGGTCCATCGTTCAGACGAGGACGTGCGCCTAGTGCTTGCCAATGGAGAATGCGAACGCTTCGACCATGTGGTGCTGGCTTGCCACAGCGATCAGGCGCTGCGCCTGTTGGCCGAACCAACCGGGGCGGAGCGAGAAATCCTCTCCGCTTTTCGCTATGAAGAGAGCGTGGTGCAATTACATACTGATACCTCGCTCTTGCCGCGTTCGCGGCGCGCTTGGGCGAGTTGGAATTACTGGATTCCGGAATCGTCCGCGGCTGCGGAATACGCTCCCGCGGCCAGGCTGACTTATGAGCTGAATCGTCTGCAAAATCTGGGCTCGCGGCAGACGTTCTGCATCTCGTTGAATAGCACGCCTTGGATCGATCCGAAGCTCGTTTTGAAAACGTTTCATTACGCGCATCCTGTCTACACTTTGCAGCGGGACAAGGCACAGGCTCGGCATCATGAACTGCTGGGTCCAAATCGCACATCATACGCCGGCGCTTATTGGCGGAACGGGTTCCACGAGGATGGCGTGGTCAGTGCGCTGGCGGTGTGTCAAGCTTTGAATCAGTCCGCATCGCTCACGCCGGCAAAGAATCCAAGCGCGACGAGGTTGGCGCACGCGCAATGAATCAAACGGCACTTGAAACCTGTTTTTACGAAGGGACACTCCGCCACTGCCGGTGGTTGCCGCAGCGTCATGATTTTTCGTATCGGCTCTGCATGGTCTGGCTGGATCTGGTCGAGGCTGACACGCTGCTCCAGCGGCGCGGGCTATGGTCGGCTCGCTGGCCCGCCGCCGCTAGGTTTCATCGCCGGGATTACCTCGGCGATCCGCGACAACCGCTAGCCGAGGCGGTGCGGTCATTGATTCAAGAACGCTGGGGCTGGCAGCCGCGCGGGCCGATTCGTCTGCTCACGAATTTTCGCCATGCCGGAATTCAGATGAATCCATTGAGCCTGTACTACTGCTACACCGCCGATGGCCAGCAGCTCGAGGCGGTCTTGGCCGAGGTGACGAATACGCCGTGGAATGAACGGCATCATTATCTGCTCGACTTGCGCAGTATGAACGCGGAATCAGCAAGTGCGAACACCGAAAAGCAGTACATGTACACGCATCAGAAAGATTTTCATGTCTCGCCGTTCATGGGGATGAACCAGGAATACCGCTGGGAATTGAGCGTGCCGCGGGCACAACTCGGAGTGCAACTCGAAGCGTGGCAGCAGGACCAGAAAATGTTCACCGCCAGCTTGCAACTCAAACGAGAGCCATTCGATCGCCGCAATCGGCTGCGGTGTTTGCTGAGTTACCCGCTGCAAACGTGGAAGATTTACGCGGCGATTTACTGGCAAGCATTGCGGCTCTGGCGTCGCGGGATCGCTTATTGCCCTCATCCCCAGCATGTGCCAGCCAACAATTTCAAGGCAAGTTCCGTTTAGTCTTCCTGCATCGCTTTTCACCTCAACCACTTGTTTTCGTCCTATTCATTGACTTATGCGATTAGGTTTTTTCAATCAGTTGGCTCGCCGGATGGTTCGCGGCACCCTGCCGTTTTTGGATGATTCGCAACTCGAACAATCCGGCCAGTTGATCTTCGCTGATCAATCGTCGGGTCAACGGGCAACTGTCTTTGTTGAACGACCGGCACTGTTCAGGAAATTGATCTTTGGCGGCAGCATGGGCGCGGCTGCGGCGTACATCAACGGGGATTGGCGCTGCGATGATTTGACTGCCTTGATTCGCATCTTTATTCGCAACGGCGAAACCGCGGATAAGCTTGATGGGCGGCTGGCGCGGCTGACCAGTTGGGGGCAGCGGTTGTACCATCGCATGAGGCCCAATAATCGGCGCGGCAGCCGCCGCAACATTGCGGCCCATTACGATTTGGGCAACGATTTTTTCCGGCTTTGGCTGGATGAATCGCTGGCCTATTCAAGCGGCATCTTTTTGCGGCCCGGGGCGCCGCTGGCCGAGGCCTCGCGGGAAAAATTCGATCGGATTTGCCGCAAGCTGCAACTGGAATCGAGCGAACACCTCTTGGAAATTGGCTCCGGTTGGGGCGGCTTCGCGCTGCATGCCGCGCGCGAATACGATTGCGAGGTCACGACCACGACGATCTCCCAGGAACAGTATCGCGCGAACGAGCGATTGTTCCAACAGCACCAACTCGGCCAGCGCGTGCGGCAGTTGGATCGCGATTATCGAGATTTGACCGGTGCCTACGACAAGCTCGTCTCAATCGAAATGATCGAAGCCGTCGGCAGCCGTTACTATGAACAGTTTTTTCGTCAATGCAGCACGCTCCTGCGGCCGCATGGTTCGCTGGCGCTGCAGGCGATTGTGATGCCCGAGCGGCGTTATGCGGCGTATCAACGTTCGGTCGATTTCATTCAGCACTATATTTTTCCCGGCGGTTGCTTGCCTTCGTTGAGTGCGTTGCTCGAAGCCGCCGGGCGTGGTTCAGATCTGCGCTTGGTGCATGTCGAAGATTTCGCGCCGCACTATGCCGAAACACTGCGCCGCTGGAAAAAAGCATTCTTCGCGCAGCGCCAAGAAGTTCTTGCCCTGGGTTACTCGGCCGAGTTCGTCCGCATGTGGGAATATTATCTCTGTTATTGCGAAGCACTGTTCGATGAACGGCATGTGAGCCTGCTGCAACTGGTGTTTGACAAGCCCGAATGCCGCCGCGATCCGCTCCGTTTGAGCACCTTCGCCGCGCAGACAGATTTTAGCGTCACGGCTGGTCGTGAGATCGATTCCATCGGGGCGAGGAACTGACGATGCTGCAATTGCTCGCCAACGCCGCGATGGAACGGGGTTTTTTGCCGGATGCCCTGGTACGCCGCGGCATTCGCCGTCTCTTGCGCCAGCGGCTAAGCGAATGTGAACGCGGCGGCGAATCCGCCCAAGCGGCATTCGTGTCGGCGTTGCGAAATTCACCGCTGGCCATCCTGCCGGAAGCGGCCAACGAGCAACATTACGAATTGCCGGCACGGTTCTTCGAATTGCTCCTTGGTCCGCATCGTAAGTACAGTTGCTGTTACTGGCCAACCGGCGTTGAAAACTTAGAACAAGCCGAAGCCGCGGCTCTGCGCATCACTTGCGAACGCGCGGAATTGGCGGATCAGCAATCCATCTTGGAACTCGGCTGCGGCTGGGGCTCGTTAACGCTTTGGATGGCGGAGCATTATCCTCGAGCCAAGATCACAGGCGTCTCGAATTCCCATTCGCAGCGCAATTACATCACGGCGCAAGCCCACGCGCGCGGCCTGCGTAACATCCAAGTCATCACCGCCGACATCAACGATTTCGCGCCGCCCGCCGAAGCGGGAAAATTCGACCGCGTTGTCTCGGTCGAAATGTTCGAGCACCTGCGAAATTATTCGCTCTTGTTCGAGCGCATCGCTCGTTGGCTCAAGCTGGATGGGCTGCTGTTCGCCCATATCTTTTGTCATCGCCGCTGGGCTTATGAGTTTCAAGAGTCGGGTTCCACCAATTGGATGGGCCGTTATTTTTTCAGCGGCGGGATCATGCCCTCGGCGCAGTTGCTGCAACAGTTCGATCATGACCTGGAACTTATGCGGCTCTGGCCGTGGAACGGCGGGCATTACCAAAAAACGGCCGAGGCTTGGCTGTCGAACATGGAAACGTCGCGCTCCGAGATCTTAGCGCTCTTTGCCAAATGCTACAGTCCGCGGACGAACCGACTCTGGTATCAACGCTGGCGGATTTTTTTGCTGGCCGTTTCGGAATTGTTCGGGTACGCCGGCGGCGAAGAATGGATTGTGACGCACTCGCAATTTCGACCTCGATAAATCAATCCCCGCCCCACGCCATGTCTCCGTTGGCTCAGACGCTGCTCGTTTGCTTGGCCATCAATCTGGCCATCATGGTCCTGCTTTGGCTGCTCAGTCTTGCGCTGCGCAATGCGAGCATCGTCGATATCTATTGGGGAGTCGGATTCGTTGTCACATCTTGGTCGGCAGCGATTCTGAATCAGAACGATTCATGGCGCGTGCAAGTGTTGCTTGTATTGATCACGATTTGGGGATTCCGCTTAGCGCTTTATGTGGTGTGGCGAAACCGGGGGCATGGAGAAGATCGCCGCTATCAGGCGATGCGCGAACATCATGGAGTTCGGTTCTGGTGGGTGAGTTTGGGAACCGTTTTTTTGCTGCAGGGAGTTCTGCTGTGGTTGATTTCGATGCCTTTGCAAGCTGCCGCCGCCGTTACAGAAGAAATTACCGTTTGGCGTGGGTCGGATATTGCCGGCGCAGTGCTGTGGCTTGTGGGCTTTGCTTTTGAAACGATCGGCGATTGGCAGCTTGCCCGCTTCAAGTCCGATCCGGCGAACAAGAACCGTGTGATGGATCGCGGACTGTGGCGCTACACGCGGCATCCCAATTACTTTGGCGATTGCTGCCTATGGTGGGGACTCTACTTGCTTGCGGCAGGACAAGGCGTTTGGTGGACCATCGGCAGCCCTATCATGATGACACTGCTGCTGTTGAAGGTTTCTGGCGTCGCATTGCTAGAGAGCGATATCCGTGAGCGGCGTCCCGAGTATGCCGAATACCAGCGCCGCACCAACGCGTTTCTGCCTGGGCCGCGCAAGCCGTGCTAAGCAGCAGCCGAGAAGCTTACAAGATTTGCTCAGCGAGGGTTATTTGGCACTCGAAGCAGCTTTGGGTTTTCCCTGGATTGGTTGGCTTTCGCGCGCGAGCTTGGTAAAAGCTTCGGTTTGCTGCTCCCACGCTTGTTCAAGCTGCTGAACCTTCTCCGGCATCTTGGCGGCCAAGTTTTGTTGCTCAGCGCGGTCTTCTTTGAGATTGTAGAGTTCCCACGGCGTATTTTTGGCGGCGACCAGCTTCCAATCGCCAATCCGAATCGCTTTGTGGCCCTCGTGAAGCCACCACAGATTATCGCGCTCGATGGGCCTGTCCTTGGCTAGCGCAGGCACAAGGCTTTTTCCGGGGGCCGGGGGGATATCGACGCCTTGCCATTGCGCCGGCTTTTGCACTCCGGCCAGTTCCAGCACCGTTGGCACGATATCGATCAAATGTGCCGGCGTCGTGCGCAGTTCGTTTTTCGCCGCGATTCCACGCGGCCAATGTGCGAGCAGCGGACTGCTGATCCCGCCTTCGTGAACCCAGACTTTGTGCCGTCGAAACGGAGTGTTGCAAGCACTCGAAAAGCCGGGGCCGAGGCAAAGATAAGATGCCGCGCTGCCTGGCGGAGCATTCGGATCGTGGCCGCCGTCACGCACCATGATCTCGGCGCTTGCGCCGTTGTCCGACGCAAAGAGAATCAAGGTATTGTCGTAGGCATTCATGGCCTTAAGCTGCGCCAGTATCCGCCCGATCTCGTGATCCATCCGATCGACCAGCGCGGCATGGATCGCCATTTTCGTGGCTTGAAACTTTTGCTGCTCGGCGGTCAGGTCTTTCCAAGGCAGCGGCCGATTCACTTCACCCGCTCCAAGTTTTTTTATATCCGCAGGAAATGCGTACGGAGGGCCAACCTCTTGTTCGAGCGGCGATAAACTCGTGTTCGTCATGCCAAGTTCTTGCTGCCGTGCATGACGCTTTGCCCGCATCACGTCCCAGCCCTCCAAATACTTATCGCGATACTTTTCGATATCTTGGGGAAGCGCATGCAAGGGAAAATGCGGCGCATGAAACGCCACATAGCTAAAAAACGGCTTGCCCGTATGAGCCTGGGCATGTTCCTTGAGACAGTCAATCGCATGTTCGGCCGTGGCGATTGTGGTGTAGTAATCCTTTTGATTCGCCGGCGGTTTTACCGGCACGTCGTTCAATTGTGTGCCGGCCGAAGTGAAGTAGTTGCCGGGATTGCGTTGATCGAGCGAGCGATCAAAGCCTCCAGCGAGAACCTTGCCATCGATATGCCACTTGCCGCTGTGATAGCTGCGATAGCCGGCCAGCTTCAGATAATCTGGCAAGAGCCTGGCCCAAGGTTGGCGGACGCCTTGAATGCCGCCGCGCAATTCGGGCAGCAGCGTATCGCGATGAATTTGCTGCGGGTAGTACCCGGTCAACAATGCCCCGCGCGAAGGCCAGCACCGCGCGGTGTTATAGAATTGCGTAAAGCGCAGGCCATTCTTCGCGAGCGAATCGAGATTAGGCGTTTCAATCTCACTGCCATAACAACCAAGATCGGAATAGCCGAGATCATCCGCCAGGATAATCAAGACATTGGGGGGTGCCGCGAGTGCACCATTGTTGTCGGAATATTGAACACCGAGAAAAGCAAATAAAAGCAGCGCTGACTTTATTGTTGTTTGCATCAATGTTCGTCCCGGGAAACGCTGGTGTAGATTGCCAAATTGACGGCCCCTGTCGCGCTGCAATGATCCCTAAACGGTAGCATCCTGCTGCCTGCTCAAAGAGAATCACCGCAGAAGCACTCGGTGTTGAGCAAACTGAAAAAACTTGGCGACCCCTTGATTGCGTTTGGGGATGGGGTTACTTCAAATCATCGTTGGCGTGGGGACGCATTTAGAGATTGATCTGAAGTTGCAATAACAAGGGGTCGCCAATTCGCTGACTCACAAGAGACGTAGTGTGCCATTGTGAGTGTTTCTAGGAATACAAAAGGTTCAGTTAATTTCCGGCCTTGAGCAATTCAACCATGGCTTTGCCCATCGCTTCACCGACGTCCATGTAGGTTTCCGAGTTGCCGCCGTAGTGGCTATTGCCGCTGCCGCCTTTGGAAAGCGGATTGGAGTAAACCGTAGCGACGTTGTTTTTGAATTCGGGATGCTTGCCGCTGTTGCCGTCAACCGCGAGTTGGGCATTCAAGATCATGCCGCCGTTGCCATCACTCCCCTTGATCGCTTCGCCCAATGTGGCGAGGACGAACTTGGCATTCGGAGCGTCGAATTCCTTGCGCAATTGTTTGATGAATTGCGCAAGGTTCTTTTCGTACTGGCTCGCGTGGCCTGCGTTGCCGCCATCCTTTTCGCCTTGCCAGAAGAAGAAGCCAGCGACTTCATACTTTTTGGCTCCGGGATAGTATTTGTTCAGGTCCGCCAGCACGGCTTTGGCGTTGGCAATATCGTCGTCGTATTGTTTGCCCGCGTACCACTCAATCGGCTTGCCGTTTTTGTCGAGCCACTGCGCTGGCGGTTCGGTGGCTTTGCCCTTGGCAGGGTCGGCGGGCCAACTGTCGGGACGGTCCTTGTAACCGGCATAGACCATGGGGGTTTCTTTGCCAGTCTTGTCCTTGACCGTGTACTCATAGCGTTCGCTGCCTGGGGGCAAGAGATCCCAGCCGAGGCTGCGATTGCCGATGCAGCTTTTCAGGATCATCACCGGTGCGTCGATGTGATCGCCGACCTTGTGCGCGAGGCCGAATTCGGGACCGATCGTTTTGCAAGTCTGCACCGTCATCGGTTCATTGTTAAAGAGCTGCATCCCGCCGCCCCGGCCAACCATCACGCGGACGTAGCGCACGTCGGGACGTTCTTTCCATTTGCCTTCGGCATCGACGAGATACGGATAGAGCTTTTTCTCATTCACAGCATGTTCCAACGAGCCTTCGGGGCCTTTGATTTTTCCCAAGCCGACCATGTTGGATTGCCCCAGGAGAATAAACACCTGGACTGGTTTATCGAGATTTGGCGTCTGACCATTAAGGGCCAAGGCAGCGGCTGGCTGATCCGCGGCGTTCGCTGGCGCAAAACATGTGGTTATGCCGACGAACAAAATCGCAACGGTACTAACAAAAATGTTGTTCATTTGAGGTAACTCAGTGGAAGGCGGGAAAGTCAGTATCTCCGCGGCGGGAATTATATCTTACCGAAAAGAATCCTTGTTATTGGCGAATTCATCCATGAATTTAGCGTGTTATCTCAGGTTCATCCGCTTTTTCCGTGCGCCTCAAGAATTCTCAAATGATGACGGCTTTTTCCAAGGTCTCGCTGCGCTTGTTCAAGGTTCCCGTGGTAGGGCAAAAAAACGCGGCACTAACGCGTGAATTTTTTTGAGTTGCGCCCGGCGCAACACCCCAAACATCTGGAAAAACAGGGCAAAAACCGGGGAAAAGGCTTGAAACAGGGGTGAAAAATCGCGAAAAAATCGAAAAAAATCACAAAAAAATCAAAAAAGAACGAAAAAAAAACGCAAAAAAGCGCGCACTTGTGCGCGCCCCTTGGGGCGCGCCTCAGGCACCTCGAGTCTGCATCAACTCGCGGGGAAACCGTGTTTTTGGTCTCGACCTGCGGGTCAGTTTCGCACGCCAAAGCGCGCATGCGCTGTTGCGCCGGGCGCAACAAACGCTGGGGTTTTTTCCTCGTCCGCCGAGCCATTCCCGTAGCCAAGGTCATGAGACCTTGGACAGCTTGCCGTACGACCACGCGTCCAAGGTCTCACGAACTTGGCTACATTCATTGTCCTCCACGTTCTCTTCAACGAGAGAGCGCCATCCTCCAATCGACCACATCCGCTGGCCCAAAATCAAACCCCTTTTTCGGGCGCGGCGAAAAAAAATCAGAACCTTGGTCGCCTGACGCCGCGCGGCCGCTGTGTCAGGCTGGAAAGCCTGACCTACGCTGCGCGTGGCACGCTTCAACCGGATCAACCCTAGATCAGCGTGAGTCTTGTGCGCTAGCGGGCATGTTTTCCGTGAGGAAATCACCCAACAGATTGTACAAATGCCGCGAGGTATTTTTGCCTTCGTCAATCGAATGGCTTCGATTGGGATACGACATCATCGAAAACTTGAGATTGAGCTCGATCATTTTATCGACGAGCTTATCCATCCCTTGTTGATGACAATTATCGTCTCCGCTGCCGTGCACTAGCAACAGTTTTCCCTTGAGCCCTTGCACATGAGTGAGCGGGGAACCGGTTTCGTAATCGGATTTATTTTCCTGCGGCAAGCCCATGTAGCGCTCTTGATAAATCGTGTTGTAAAGCTGCATGTCGGGCACCGCGGCAACGGCCATGCCTGTGCGATAAATCTCCGGGTAGCGAAACAGCAGGTTCAAGGTCGTCGAACCGCCGCCGCTCCAACCCCAGGCACCCACGCGTTCGGGATCAATGTCCGGCCGCTTGAGCAACTCGCGCGCGCCGGCCGCTTGATCCTGCGCGGCCAGCGTGCCGATCTTGCGATACGCGGATTTGCGCCAGTCACGGCCCCGCGGGCTCGGTGTCCCGCGGTTATCAATACAGACAACCATGTACCCCTGGTTTGCTAGCTGCAGATGCCAGAGATAAGTCGTCCCGAGCCAGCGATTCATCACCGCTTGCGCAGCCGGCTCGCCATAGACATAAAACAAGACCGGGTATTTTTTGGCCGCATCGTATTCCGCCGGCTTCATCATCCAGGCATCGAGCTTCGTCCCCCCGCCGATATCGATTTGCAAGAATTCCGTCGGTTGCGTCCGGCATGTTTGGACTGCCGCAAGCAGTTGCTCGTTTTTGACCAAAGAGCGGACGACACGATGACCAGACAACTCGATCAAATCGACTTTCGGAGGCGTATCGATGTTCGAGTAAGTGTGGATCGCATGCTTGCCATCGTGTGATATTTTGTAATCATGCCAGCCGCTCCGCCCCTCGGGCGTCAATCGTTTGGGCGCGGCATTGCCGCTGAGGTTTTGCAAATAAAGATACTGCTCCGTGCCCTGTTGCGGCGAGGCAACGTAGTACACACGATTGCTTTTTTCGTCGACCTTCAGCACCTTGATGATGTCATACTCTCCGTTGGTGATGCGGCGGCTCGCCGCTCCATCGGCGGTTATTGAATACAGTTGCCGCCAACCTTCGCGCTCGCTAAGCCAAGTAAAGGCCGTTCCGCTTTGATTCCATTCGAGCGTGTCGTCATGGATGTCGAGCCAAGCATTGTCGCGCTCCGTGTGCACAGTTCGCACTTTGCCCGTGCTGGGATTTGCCAAAAGGATGTCCAGGACATTCTGCCGGCGGTTGATTCGTTGGATAACAAGTTCGCCCGTTGGTTTGCACCAATCCATGCGCGGCAAATAAAAATCGTGCGACATGCTGCCTGGGATCTCGAGCCAGACTGTCGTCTTCGAATGCACGCTGCAGACGCCGATCCGGCAATCCGAATTGACCTCGCCCGTTTTCGGATAGGCAAAGGTTTTCAGGATCGGATATTTGTCATTGGTGTAATCGACCATCGTGAATTTTTTGACATCCGCGGTATTCAACTGCCAATAAGCGATCTGCCGGCCATCGGGGCTCCAGCGCCAGCCATCCCGGCAATGAAATTCTTCTTCGTAAACCCAATCAAAAGTTCCATTGATGACTTCGGCCGAACCATCCGTCGTCAATTGCGCGATTTCACCATCCGCCAGCGACTGGACATACAAATTGTTGTCACAGACATAACCCACATGCTTGCCATCGGGCGCCAGTTTCGCAAACATGAGCGACGACGGTTTCGCCGCTCCGCCGACCTTGAATAATTTGCCCGTGGAGCGATCGAGGAGCCAGTAATCCCCGCGTGTTTTCTTGCGCCAAACCTTGACACTATTGGTGTAGATCAAAGCCCAATTCAGATCTTTCGACAATTCATAGTCGTCAATCGTTAGCGGTTCTTTGGCTTCTGCTGGCAGCAATTGATTTACTGAAACCAGCACCTCTTTTGTGCCGGAAACGGTGCAGCGCAGCACTTCACTTTTTTCACTATCGAGGCTGACTTTCTGTAGCGTTGTGTAAGCGCCGTCCTCTAGCCAGCGGATATTGGGGAGCGCTTCCCCCAGTTCCTTGCGATGCAATAACTCGGTGATGTCGGGTTTTTCCGCTGGGACTTTCCAGAGCTTTCTTAGCCGGGCCGCGAGTTCGGAATCGACCCCGGCCAGTTGTTCCGGCTTCGAGGCGGAGAATCCTTTGGCGGCGAAGAGTGCCGCGCTGCATTGCGCAAAATACTCACGCGGATTCTGCGGCACCTGGCGTTTGCTCTTGGACGCCCGGCCATTGCTGGACTGCGGCTCGTTCTTTTTGTGGCCGTTACTTTTGAATGCTTCTTGAAAAGCCGTTTTGAGTTCCCCGTTCTGGCTATGCTGCGGCACCGCAAGCTCGTAGTATGCTTGGGCCAGAACCTGGAATACAAAATGCGGCGCGCGCTTGGCTTCACTTTCGAAAGCGGAAGTATTCGTGAACTCCACGGATTTTGCCAGCAACGGATCGCGCCCGTTTTTTGTCAGCCATGCCGAGTCGGCATGATATTCAGCACGCGGTGGGGTCCGAGGATAGGCAGGCGAAAACCAAATCGGCACTTTGCGCAGATCATTGACTGCCGTGACGGGAATCACGCGCGAGATTTCTTGCAGTTGTCCCGCTATCAATTCTAGTGCTTTGGCCGTTGCCGCAGATTCTTGCCGGCGCAATTCATCGCTCACATGGATTTTCCAGCCATGGACGTCATGAACCGTATGTGTCGAAGAGACTTTGCCTTGTTCAACGGCAATCAGGGGAGAAAGGGGGGCAAGCATTGTGAAGACTAAGAGAAAAACAAAGTTGTTGAAACTACTTGCCGCGCTGCATTTCTGTTTCATGGACAATTATCGCAACAATGGGGGCATGAAGAGGTATTTTTTCGAAGCTGAAAGCATCATTGCTAGCCGGACGTTGCATGTCGAGGTGCTTACGGACAAAGGCATGCATGTCGTTGATTTCAATTCGGTGTTTGGTCATTACCCGGGCGGCGATTTGATTGTATTCGAGCTCCGAGCCGAGAGCAAAAATATCTTGTGCCGAACTTCGAATCGGCGTCGTGTTGGCCCAAATCAGCTTTGCTTTTGTCGCTTCAAGCCGCTTGCGCAATTGACGAAGATTCTTTTTGTATTGCTATGGCGGCGCGGCGCATCGCCGCGATCTTGCTCCAATTTGTTTGAGCTTGAACAGTGGTTAGATCGCCGTTTAGTGTGTGTAATGCAATTTCACCATGACTCTTTTCTTGGCCATGACAGCGCACACAATGTGTTTGCAGAAAAGGAGCCACGCGAGACTTGAAACCATCACCCGAGGTAGGTGGCTCGACAGCCATCCCTGCTGGACCGGCAAGCAAGGATATCAGCGGTACTCGCAGCAAACTCTGTCTTATGCGAAATTGAAACACGATAACTTGGCAAGGTGCGGTATTCAAAAAAGTGGCGACCCCTTGTATTGCGCCGGGGATGCGGTTTAGTTCAAACCATCATACGCGTGGGTATGCGCTAAGAGATTGATCTGAACTTGCTAACAAGGGGTCGCCATTTTGAGTTGCTCTACCAAAAGTAGAGCATGGATTGTTATTGCAACCGGCGCTTCCGAAGTCCCACGCCGGCGAAGCCAAGCAGGGCGAGTCCGCCGAGAACAAACGTCGATGGTTCCGGTACCGCTTGCACCAGGTTCCCGCCGCCGGCGGTCAAGAGCGCGCCGCCTTGGGTAGTGAGGCCCGTGATGTACAAGTCGAAGTCAGTCGCTGAATCGACTGTGCCACTGTAGTCGAAGTCACCGAAGAGCCAACCGCCAAGGCTGCCGCCGCTCGTGAGCCCAGTGATGTACAAGTCGAAGTCGGTCGAGGTATCGACCGCACCGTTCAA
>JBGSSS010000050.1:0-61176 GCA_041736895.1 Pirellulales bacterium | reverse complement strand
CGGCACGTTGCACGGGCGCAGGGGCCGCGCCATTGTTCGCAGTGCCATTCGTTGCTGGGCCGTTGTAGATCGCGTTGTTCACCGGCGGGGCCAGTTGTTGCCAAGCCCGGGCGACGAGCGGTGTCTGCCGCGCGGCCGCGTTATCCGGCGGCAGCATCGATGTTGCGCCGTTCTTGGGGACCAGGTTCGCAATCCGAATCCGCGGTTCTTGGGTGGAGTACAATCGCCCGAACCAGGTCTGCCCAGCGCCCGGTTTGCCCGCATCGGCCGCCGGTTGCAGTGACCCGGGCCGCGCGGTGTTCGTCGGCTGCGGCTGATTGCCGACCAGGATCGAGACTTGCCCCTCGACGTAGGCGATGACCTTCCACGGCTGATCGCCATAAACCGAACCGGGTTCGATCCAGAGGACCGCCTCGCGGCCGGCGATGCGCGTGTCGCCTTGGATGATTTCGCAGCCATCGCGCAGCGACCAAACACGGTACACGCCCTCGGTCCAAGTCTCGCCCGCCGCGGCATTGATTTGAATCGCCTGATTTGTCTGCGGCGGGAGTGTGACGTCAGCGCGTGTTGTCCGCGCGCTGATTAGCAACGCGTACATGAAAAGACAGATCGCGAAGGAACGCGCCGATATTTTAATCGACCCGTCTGGCTCCCTCCCCCTTGCGGGGAGGGTTGGGGAGGGGGTTCTCTCGCACGACAACAGCGCGCGGACGCGGCGAGTTCGCGCGAAGCGCAACTCGAACGCCGACCACCACGGGTGATGCCGTCTCGGGTTCAGAACGTGGTTCCTAGTGGAACGATTGGTAAGGCGCGTCGTGACTCGTCGAATCCATTGACTCGACGAAAGATCACAAGCCGCGCCGAGCGAACAACTTGGGACAAAAGCGGGCGGGATTATAGGAAGGACCGTGGCGCGGGGTCAAGGCGGGAAACGAGAGTCCCACGGAGTGCGTAAGAGGCAATGCAGCAAGAAGTTGCGCCGTCGGCAAGGCACCTGTTCAATGGCACTTGTTTTGTAGCTAGCATAAACAGTTTGATCTTTTGACAGCAAACGCCGATAATTAGGTGATCGCTTAAAGCTGAGAGCAAGGTTCGCTGGGCTAATAACCCATGCCGTCAAAGACGCTGGGAACTCTGGTAGGCTTTAGGCGATTATTTTTTGATTCGCATGGATTTGATATGCAACTCTTGCCGTTTCGATCGGTGAACGACGATCAGGTAAGTCGTATCGTAATATAGTTTTTGATAGATGATCGTTGGCCCCATAGTGCTTGTCGGGTCAAACACTAATAAGTCGTAATTCTCCAGGATATCTGGAACTTTCAGAATGTCCTGCTTATCAATCTCGCGCTGAGAAGGATCTTTTTCATTTCCAGCACCATGGCGATTATGAATATGTTGAAGATCTTCTGCATCTATCGCAAACACATAGTCTGTTGAGATACTCCAACCGCTGATGGACGCAATTTTTTCGACCTCGGTTTGTTCGAGAAAATTGTATTCGAGATGAGCTTGCGAATGACCGGATTGATCAATCACATCATCCCACATCGAACCAATGTCCGTATGAGTGATTGCCCGACGTTGCTTTCGCTGCCCCATTGAAGACTAAACCGTCGCCGCTTTGCGCTCCGTCATCCGCGCAATCCCCGCCGCGCCGATATAACCCGCGGCACCGCCGAGGGTGGCGAAATCGATGACCGCGTGCTTGGCTTGGATCGGCATCGCGCGGCGGCGGACTTCGTGGCGGACGGCGTTGATAAATTCGCGGCCGAGCGGGTACTCGTCGCCGCCAAAGGTCATCGCCCCGCCGATCAAGAGAATCTCGGGGTCGATCGTGTGCAGGATATTTGTCGCGCCGATGCCCAGGTAGCGTGCCGTCTCCATGACGAGCTCGTACGACAGCGGATCGCCCGCGGCTGCTGCTGCGGCCACATCGAGCGGCGTCAGTTCGTGGCCGTCGGTTTGCAGTTGGCGGAGCGTGCTTTCGCTGCCGGCTTCGAGTGCTTCGTGGAGGCGGTTCTTCACGGCTGTCGCGCTGCAGTACGCTTCGAGATGCCCGCGCTGCCCGCAGCCGCACCAGCGCGAATCGTCGCTGGCGTTGATGATGAGATGCCCGATCTCGCCGCCGAAATCGTGCGCGCCGCCAATCAAGTGGTCGTCGACGACGATCCCGCCGCCGACCCCGGTGCCGAGCGTCACTAACACCAGGCTGTGATGATCGCGGCCGCGGCCGATCCAAAACTCGCCGTACGCCGCGGCGTTGGCGTCGTTGACCAGCGTGACCGGAATCCCGATGTGCTCTTCGAGCAGTGCCGCAACCGGCGTATTGTCCCAAGTCGGCAAATTGTGCGCGCCGAGGAGCTCACCCGCCTTGGCATTGATCATCCCGGGGATGCCCATGCCGATGCGTTTCACATCATGGAGCGTCAACCCGAGCGAGTCGATAATGCTGCCGATCGCCGCGTACATGCGCTCAAGCGCCGCGGGGTAACCCTGGCGCGGTTCCGTGGCGACGGTGCGATAGGCGAGCGTGCGCCCTGCCGAATCGACCAAGCCGATCTTGATCGAGGTGCCGCCAATATCGACGCCCACAAACAGTGGACGCTCCGCCTGCGCCAGGGCTGTCACGGGGACAGGCTCCAAGAGGCCAGGCCGGAGGGGATCGACGGGGTTGGTTCGCGTGTTGGGGAGCAAGGCTTTTTTCACAGTCTTAATAATATAATCCGGGTCATTTGCTGGTTCAATAAGCCAGCGCTGCAATCGACTATTTTCGCTTGCCCCGTTGGCGTGGAGCTGCCGAAATTGCTTCAGAAGCCTCGCGAACAGCGGACAAACCACTCCAATTTCGACGCGGGAGCTTGGCTTCAATCCCCAGGATTTGATACCCCAACAAATCGGCGGCTTGAGTCACCTGAGTTGGATAATATCGTAAGAATAAAGAATCGCCATAGAAATTCTCACGGGCGACAGAAAATTGTGCGGTCAGCCGCTCCGCCAAATTCCAGGTCGCTCCCAGGTAACTTGGCAGCTTCTCGTTTCTCGCACGGATTTCATAGATCGCGGGACCTGATGGCATCGGGCCTGTCAAGAAATTCGCCACCTCGACTTCACTGCGCCAACGTCCCGGCGTGAGTGCCATTTTTCGCACGCGCGCGGCGTGGGCTTCTTTGCGCAGCTTGAGTGCGGCCCAGCGATACTCAAGCGGTGAAGCTCCCGGCGCAAGTTCCGCGCACCACCGATCAAATTCCGCCGCCAGTTCCGGATCGGCCAGGAGTTCATCGAGCGTCACGCCGTGTTCGTCATGCATCTGCCGCAGCGCGATCTCGACGCCGAAGAGATACCGGTCGCAGCCGGTCCAAGTAAAGTTCGTGCGCTCGCGCGTTTCCACATGCGCCAAACGCCCCGCCTTGCGCAGCCGCAGCAGCAATTGATTCCAGGTCCGCGGTTCGCCCGGCAGATCGCGCGTGCGGCATTCATCGTGCAGCGCCGATTGCAGTGCCGGATCGGCCAGGACGCGATCGAGCGAATATCCCTGGGAGGTTTCTTCGAACGCGGTGATCAATTGCGCTTCGGTCATCGCGCGGAGTGCGGCTTGGTGCCGCGCTTCGCTCGTTTCGGGATCGGCGAAGAAACTTTTCGAGTCGATGTTCGGCGTGTTCTTGCCGCGCTTGATCTCGCGCAGCGTTGGTGCCACGCTCATCGTCGGCTCGGCGGTGCCGTCAAGCGCATCGCCGACATGAATCGAATTCAAGCGCGCCGTGCCGTACTTCACATAGTCGGGCGACAGATCGAAGCCGCGGCTCGCGCGGCCGAGCTTCTTCGCCACGGCCAGCGTCGTCCCGCTGCCGGAGAACGGATCGAGCACGACCTCGCCGGGCCGCGAGCAAAGCCGAATGATCCGGCCGAGCAATTGCTCCGGCATTTGGCAGCCATGAAACCCTTGGCGTTCCTTGAACGTTCCGGCGACGCGCGGGAAGTACCACGTATCTTCTGCGGCGGTGAAGCTGTCCGGCAAATCTTGCGGCCGGAGAATCCAGGTATCGTCCGGCAAGCGACCGACGGGATTGCTCCGCGCGTCGTTGTAAACCAACTGCCGCGCCGACGGGATGCGGTTCGCCGGTTCCTCGCCGAGGAACGTGAACTTGTTCGGATCTTTCACGAAGTGAAAAATGTGCGCGTGCGAGCGCGTGAACTTGGCTTTGCAATTCACGCCGAACGTGTAGTACCAAACGACCCAACTGCGGCAGGTGAAGCCGAGCTCTTGGCTCAGCACCTTCAACTCGGCCGCGTACTCGTCGCCGATCGCGAGCCAGAACGCGCCGTCGGGTTTTAGCACTTTGTAGACAGCGCTGATCCACTCGCGCGACCAGTCGAGGTAGTGCTCGCTCTCGCGCTTGTCTTGGTAGACGTCGTACTTGTACCCGATGTTGAACGGCGGATCGGCAAAGACCAAATCGACCGATCCGGCGGGCAACGCCAACATTCCGGCGACGCAATCGCCGTGCGCGATCGTGTGGCCGGTAAGCGGGGCGGGTTTCGTTGCGCTCGATTCGTCGCTGAGCAGGAGTAACTCTTGCTGCTTCGAAACAAAGCCGCCGCTGGTATCGGCGGGCATTGGGGTGGCTGCTTTAGTTTTCACGGCCGCTTTCTCCCGCGGTTTCTTCGCAGCGTCAGTCTTCGATTTCGCAGGTTTTTGAGCAGGGTTCGGCTTCGTGCGAGGCATATCGTCGCGCTTCCGTCGCAGGGGAAATAGCAAGAAATGAATATCTGAATATATCGCGTTTCCGGGGATCGCGCAACTAGCGCGCACGCAAAATCACGCCCGTTTAGCGGCGACTCGAAGAGGAGCGTTCGACGCGTGAATTAAAACGTACGCGACTATGCTAAGATAAACTGGTTGTGCAATTCCTGTTGGTTAAGGGGAATCCATTGAATCGCATCGCCTTATTGACATTATTGTTTGCTACGCCGATCTGCGCTTATGCTCAGCCGCGCGCGAACGACTCCCTGAAAACACTCACCGCGATGCAGGACGGCATGGTTGCGGCCGTGGCCAAGGCCGAAGCGTCGGTCGTTGCCATCGCCCGCGTCGACGAATCGGCTCACGCGAACGATTCGGGCCTGAACCCCCGGCTCGATCCCGATAGCCCCGACTTCTTGCCCGATCAGTTCGGCACCGGCGTCGTCATCGACAAGCGCGGCCTCATCCTCACCGCGGCGCACGTCGTGAATCCCAAGTCGCAACACTGGGTCACCACCACGGCCAAGAAACGCTACCGCGCGCGGATCAAGGCGCTCGACCCACGGAGCGATCTGGCGGTGCTCGAGATCGACGCGCGCGACCTGACCCCGATCACGCTCGGCGACGCGAGTCAATTGAAGAAAGGGCAATTCGCGATCACGCTGGGGAATCCCTACGCCATCGCGCGCGACGGGTCGCCGAGCGCGGCGCTTGGGATCATTGCCAACATCGGCCGTCGTGTTCCGGTCGAGTCGTCGCCGACGAGCGGCGGCCGCGACAAGCTCTACCACTACGCGATGCTGATCCAGACCGATGCGAAGCTGAACCTCGGCACAAGCGGCGGACCGCTCTTGTCGCTCAACGGCGAGATGGTCGGGCTCACGACGTCGCTCGCCGCGCTCAGCGGCTACGAACAAGCGGCCGGGTACGCGCTGCCCGTGGACGACGGTTTCCGCCGCATCGTTGACACGCTCAAAGAAGGCCGCGAAGTCGAGTACGGTTTTCTCGGCATCAAGCCGGAGAACCTGAACGACGAAGAGCGCAAGACCAACCCCGTCGGCATCCGCGTCCTCGATGTCGTCAGCGGCACGCCGGCGCAGCGCTTCGGCATTCAAGTCGGTGACATCGTCACGCACATCGACGGGACCGAGATTCATGACCTCGACGAACTCGTCCTCAAGGTCGGGCAATACCCCGTCGATGCCAAGTTGCCGGTCAAGTTCCTCCGCAATCGCCGACCGCTGGAGTTGAGCATCGAACTGACCAAATTCCCGATCCGCGGCGAAAAAGTCATCACCGATCCAGCGTCGGCGTGGCGCGGGCTGCGCATCGACTACGCGACGACGCGGCCCGAAGACCTAGAACGCGCGACGCGCATGACCAACGTCCGTGACGGGGCCGTGGTGATCACGAGCGTCGATCCCAACACCGCCGGCGCGGCGGCGCGTCTCGACCCGGGCACGTTCATCACGCAAATCAACAACACGCGCGTCCGCAACCCCAAAGAATTCCGCGCGGCGACGCTCGCCCAAGGCGGCACGGTGAAACTGACCGTCGTCCGCGTCAACGCGAACACGAGCGAAACAATCGAGCTCGGCACCAAGTAGCATGGGCTTCAGCCCACGCGTCAACAAAAGCCCGCGGCGTCAGCCAGGGCGAAAAAAGAAATGCAAAAGGCAAAAGGCAAAATGAAAGGCAAAACACGGAGGAACGGAGAAAATTCAGAGCGGCACCGAGAAGATGATAAGCCCGCAGCGTCAGCCACGGCGTCAACAGTTGAATGCACTATGGAATACATGATTTCACCCTCGCGTTTCACCCACCAAAAACCCGTTTGGTTCCCTCCCCCTTGCGGGGAGGGTTAGGGAGGGGGTTGGTGCGGAATGAGAACACCGCTTTACCACAAATCCTTCGTGCGTAGTATTTCCGAGACACATCGTTTTGCGGTAACTCAATCACCCCTCCCCAACCCTCCCCGTTCAGGGGAGGGGGCCAAACCAGTTTTTGGTGTTGGAGAGCGTGCCTGATTTGCTTAGGGCTTTTCTCACACAATGAACCCCGACAACCCCTACGCCGCGCCGCAGACAATTGACTCGCAGCCAGCGTCGGCGCATTTGCTGTTGGAGGACAGAGCAGCCGATTCGCCGCTGCCTCTGTTTGCTGAATGGGATACCGCGCGCCTGCAAACGCTGCTCGATCGCAGCAACGCCATCAAAGATACGCAGGTCGTCTGGCTCGTGATGTGTTTTGTGTATCCATTTTTGGGCGGTTTCTTGTTTTTTGTCTTGATATTCTCACGCAGCGATCTGTGGGCAAGCTTCGGTGGCTATTTCTGGTGGATCTCGATAGTACTCACGTTCGTACGTTTTGGAACGGGCTTTGCCCGCTCGGAACATGGGCGTAGGTTGGCGTTGGTGATGGACGGGTTGCTCGGGTTAGGTTGTCTTGCAATTGTTGCGATCTGCATCGTCGGGACTATCTTAGAACCCCGCGAAGCCATCATCACGGTGTCCGTGATCCCGATTGTCTCGTTGGTCATTTTTCAAATCGAGCGTTCCTTGCGCGCGATGTGGCTTGCCCCGGAACTATTCGGACCCGCGCAGATTCGGCATCAAGACCTGCTCGAGGAATTCGAATTCCGAAAACAGCAGCAGCTTAATTGAGCGAATACTATTGACGTCATGAACCCCGACAACCCCTATGCCGCGCCGCAGACGAGTTTGACGAGCGTTGAACCTCCCGCGCTGCCGTTGGCTGAGTCGCAGGGCTTGGGACGCCAGTTGTTTCCCGAGACGAGCACCGCCCAACTCACGCGGTTGCTGAATTGGAACATCTATATCGAGTCCATGAGCATGCTGTGGGGCGTGTTGTTCTGCTACGCACTCCTCGCCTTCTCCGTGCAGATCAAGAACGACCCGTTTCAGTGGCTTTGGGGCGCGGTGTTGCTCTTGACGGGGCTGCGGCTGTGGGGAGGAGCCACGCGGGCCTGGATCGCCTGGGGTTACAATCTGTTGCTTGACGCGGGGTTCGCGCTCGCGATGGTTTGGGCGATTGTCGCGTTGGCGCGGATCGATCCCATCGCGCTGTATCTCGCCGGCTCAGTGGCGCTGGTTTTTCTATGTCTGGCGTGCGCGTCGGTACTTGCGCATTTTTTCGCGACGCCGCTGTATAGCGGCTTTCCCCAGCGGCAATTGAACGAGGAAGTTCGTTACCGTAAGTTGAATCACATCGAGTAAAGCAAATGCTAAATACAAAATGCAAGCCACAGATGGGACCCAGATAAAATACTAATGCAGATAAGTTTACTCTCCATTGTCGATTGATCTGTCTTTGAATTTATCTGTGTGTCTCTGTGTTCATCTGTGGCCCGCATTTTTGAATTTGTTTTTCCGCGACACTTTCATGAACCCCGACAACCCCTACGCCGCGCCGCAGACGATCGACTCGCCGGGCTTGCCCGTCGCGCAAGAAGCCGGACGGCAGCGGTTTCCGGATTGGGACACCGCGCGGGTCACGCGCTTGGCCGACTATGGTCACGCGATTCAACAGATGACGAGCCTCTGTCTCGGGCTGCTGGTTTTTGCCGCGATCGGGTTCACGGCTGCCTACTGGCAATTCATCAATCGGCAGCAGATTCTGCTCATCGCTGGACTCGTTCTTAGCCCATTGGCGCTGCGGGTCTGGTGGGGATTTGAGCGAGCCAGTTGGATGCGGCAGTGCGGCATGTTTTTCGATTGTCTGGCGATGGTTGGCATTGGGTTCACGGTTTTGCGAGGGATTTTGCTCGGTTTACGCGGGGAATTACCCGTGGGAATTGTAATTTGCGTGCTAGGGTTGGGTGGGTTTTTTCTGCTCCATGCCGCGTCTTCGTTTTTGGCCCACCTGCATGCCCGCGAACTCTTTGGACCTGCTCGAATCCGGCAACACGACCTGGTCATGGAAGCGGACTACCGGCGGCGCTACGGGATTGGCTAACGAGCTGTGGACCTCCAGTGTGCCATGCTCACGCCACACCGGTGGGCGTCGCCATACGGAAAGCATGGAGGCGTGAGCATGTCTGGAGAATCGCAAGAAACTTGCCTACGCGTTGAGTCAACTTTTCATTCCGAGGTTTCGTGTCTTGCGTGGGCATGGCACGAGTCAACAAATCAAGCATGAGCCACACCAACCCCTACGCCGCGCCGCAAGCACTCGACAGCACACTCGACGTGCGCAAGCTGCCCACGGCGACACTCGCCAGCAGCGGCTTGCTGCGCAAGGAATTTCCTGCGGTCTCGACCAAGCAACTTGCGCGATTGGTCAAGCAAAGTCGGGCGCTCGAAGATATGCAGTTGGTCTGGATGTGGCTGAGCCCGCTACTGCTGTTGGGCGTGTTTCTTTGGCTGTGTGTCGAAGATTTTGATCACGGGACGCCGATCAATTATGTTCCCTTGGCAATCGCATCCGCGGCAGCGCTCACGCGGCTCGTCCTTGGACACGGCCGTTCACGTTTGGGAAGGTACCTCGGTCTGTTGATCGATTCGCTGTTGGTCGCGGCGTGCGTTATTGCGATCACGTTACTGACGCAGCGCTGGTACGGTGGTTCGTTCGGGGAACAAGTCGCGCTGGTGCTGGGTTCCGCGATGCTCTTCTTTCCCGTTCTCTTCGGGTTTCATGCGCTCGTTGCCATGCTCGAAGCCCGGGTGCTTTTTGGGTCGCAGCGCTGCCGGCATCAACAGCTCGTCGGCGAGTTGGATTACCGCCGCGAGTTGGGGATTGAGTAGGTCTCGTACGTCGGGGCATTCTTGTTTGACTCCGCCGGGTCCAACGCTCCTCTGCGAGTCGCCGCTAAACGGCTTTGTTGACCGCTTCTCAGTGCCGCTTTGCATTTGCAATCGGTCACATTCGTGCCGATTTTGCCAAATATGACGGCAAAGCGGCCCAAAGTTTGACACGCCTCGGCTGGGGCAAGGATAATCAAGGTTTCGTGCCTTGAACCCTCCGCGGCCGTCGTTTTCGGCGTGCCGCGACATGGGTGCCACTGGCTCTGCCAGTGCTGGCGAGGTCTCGCACTTTGCTTAGCTCGCACTGGCGAAGCCAGTGGCACCCAACCCCTCCCTTCGTGGGAACACCTTCTTAGGTAACACTGATGCGCTCGGATTCGACGCTTGCTCGCTGGCTTCATCAGGTTCGCCAGTCTCTTGGCTCGTCCGCCACGTTGGCTCGCGGCAAGGCGCGGCGTGAGCGCGCGGTGCGGCAACTCCGCGCGCATAACCAAGCGGCCGAACCGTGGCTGGCCGAAGAGCGGCAGCTTCTTTCGGCGCCGGCCGTCGTGCTCAGTGTGACGGACGCGACGTACACCGAAAACGCGCCGCCCGTCACACTTGATCCGGCCATCACGGCCAACGACCCCGACGCCGACTTCATCCAAGGCGCACAGGTCCAGATTACCGACTACGAGCTGGGTCAGGACCAATTGTCGTTCACCGCCAATCACGGCATCAGCGGCAGCTTCGACAACACGACCGGCATCCTGACACTCAATGGCAATGCGACAGCAAGTCAATATGCGTCGGTCCTCAGTTCGGTGCAGTATCAGAACCTGAGCGAGAACCCGACGGACTTGCAGCGGACGATCGAGTACACGATCACCGATACAGAACCTTCGACGAGTGCGCCAGTGACGTTGACGCTGAACCTGGTCCCGGTCGCCGACACGCCGGCGGATGTTAACGCGACGGTCGATGAAGACACGCTCAGCGGGCCGATCGTCTTGGCCCCCAATCCGGCGGATGGCACGAGTGTCACGCATTATCAAATCACGGATGTCACGGGCGGGACGCTCTATCTGAATGACGGGATGACGGTCGTCAACAACGGCGACTTTATCTCCCAATCACAAGCGACGTCGGGTCTCAAGTTTCAGGGCAACACCGATTACTTTGGCGCGGCATCGTTCAAGTTCCAAGCGGCCACGGGCAACACGCCCGCCGATCTCGGCGGCGCAAAGGCCACGGCCAACATCACCATCGATCCAGTGGCCGACACGCCGGCCGATGTCGCGGCGATGGTCGATGAAGACACGCTCAGCGGACCGATTGTTCTGGCTCCGAACGCCGTGGACAACGGCAGCGTCACGCACTATCAGATCACAGGTATCACGGGCGGCACGCTGTATCAGGCCGATGGCGTGACGCAGATCCAAAACGGCGACTTCATCACGGCCGCCGATGCGGCGGCGGGCGTGAAATTCCAAGGCAACGCCAATTATTTCGGCGCGGCGAGTTTCAAGTTCCAAGCCGCGACCGGCGGCACGGTCGGCGATCTCGGCGGAGGATTGGCGACCGCGAATATCACGGTCAAAAGCGTCAACGACGATCCCACGATCACCGGCCCCGGAGCGCAGACCGTCAACGAAGGGACGGTCCTAACCTTTAGCAACGCCACGCTCAACCCCATCACGATCAACGACGTCGATGCGGCCAGCAATATTTTCACGGTTGAGATTCAAGCCACCGGACCCACGGCGACGCACACGCTCGGCAGCACCAGCGGCATCTCGTTTGTCCAAGGCACCAACGGCGGCACCACGCCGCTCATCATTCAAGGAACGCTCAGCGACTTGCAAGCGGCCTTGAATGGGTTGCAGGTCCAGCCGCAAGACAACGGAACGCTGGACCTGACGCTGATTGTGACGGACGAGGCCCTGGCCTCGGATCAGGTGCTCGTTCCGATCACAGTCAACAACGTTGCGCCGATGCTGACGCTAAACCCCGTGATGACCGTCAATGAAAACGGCGTGGCGACGTTGAGCGGCACGATCACGGACCCGGGCACGGCGGACACGTTTATGCTGATGGTGGATTGGGGCGATGGAACGCCGCCGGTGACCTACGTCTACCCGGCGGGAACGACAACCTTCAGCGAGACGCACCAATACCTGGACGATAACCCAACGGGAACGTCGAGCGACACCTACACGATCAGCGCCACGCTCACCGACGACGATACGGGGATCGACACCAAGACGACCACGGTGACGGTGAACAACGTGGCGCCGGTGTTGGTTCTGAACCCGATGACGGCCGTGTCTGAGAACGGCATCGCCACATTGAGCGGAACGATCACCGATCCGGGCACGGCCGATACGTTTACGCTGGTGGTGGATTGGGGGGCTGGCTCGGCGCCGGTGACGTATACCTACGCGGCCGGAACGACGACGTTTAGCGAAACACATCAGTACCTGGACGACAACCCTTCGGGGACGTCGAGTGACACCTACACGATCAGCGCCACGCTGACCGACGACGATACGGGTGCTGAAACCAAGACCACTTCGGTCACGGTGAACAACGTGGCCCCGGTGTTGGTCCTGAACCCGGTGGCGGCCGTGTCGGAGAACGGGGTAGCGACGCTGAGCGGCACGATCACCGACCCGGGGACGGCCGATACGTTTACGCTGGTGGTGGATTGGGGGGATGGCTCGGCGCCGGTGACGTACACCTACGCGGCGGGAACGACGTCGTTTAGCGAGACGCATCAGTATCTGGACGATAACCCGACGGGGACGTCGAGCGACACCTACACGATCAGCGCGACGCTGACCGACGACGACACGGGCAGCGATACCAAGACCACTTCAATCACGGTCAACAACGTGGTACCGGTGTTGGTGTTGAACCCGGTGGCGGCCGTGTCGGAGAACGGGGTAGCGACGCTGAGCGGCACGATCACGGACCCGGGGACGGCGGATACGTTTACGCTGGTGGTCGATTGGGGCGATGGCACGCCGCCCGTGACGTACACCTATGCGGCGGGGACGACGATGTTTAGCGAGACGCACCAGTACCTGGACGACAACCCCTCAGGAACGTCCAGCGACAGCTACACAATCAGCGCGACGCTGACCGACGACGACACGGGGGTTACGACTAAGACAACTACGGTCACGGTGAACAACGTCAACCCCACGCTGACGCTGGTAGGGCCTCCGCCGAACACAATCAACGAAGGCGAATTTATCACCGTCACCGGCAGCGCCACCGATCCGGCGAATCAGCCGCTGCTGATGCCGACAACCATCAACGATCCGTTGACCTACACCTGGTCCGTGACCAAGGACGGCAACGCCTATGACAGCGGCCTGGGCAATGTTGCCAACTTCCAAGCCGTCGATAACGGCGTCTATGTCGTCACGATGACCGTGACCGACGACGACCTGGGCAGCGATACCCAGACCTACACAATCAACGTCGCCAATGTCGCGCCGACGCCGACGGTGACCGGCGACACGACGGGCTTCGAGGGGACCGCGATCAACCTGACCGCCTCGTCGACCGATCCGGCGAACATGCCGACGACGCCGACGGACAATGACTCGGTGATGTATACCTGGTCCGTGACGAGGAACGGCAACTTCTACAGCTCCGGCGCAGGGACGAGTTATACGCTGACGCCGAACAACGAGGGAACCTACGTCGTCACGCTGACTGCGGCGGATGAAGACGGAGGCGTCCAATCGACCACGCACACGGTTGTCGTCGCCAACGTGGCCCCCACGGCGACGATCAACGCCACGGACATCGACGGCCAGTTTTATACTTACGTCGATGTCGCGGTGGATGATCCGGGCAACGACAATATCTCGGTGCTGATTGTTTGGGGCGATATCAATCCGGATGATTATCTCAACGATCCGTTTTTGAATGGCGAGACGGCGACGACGCGCGACTTTCCGACGGTCTCGCATCGTTATTTGACTGCGCCCAATCCCCAAGATCCGCTCGCCCCGGTAACGATCACCTTCTTTATCAATGACGGCACCACGACCGTGGTCCAGACCGTCGTTGTGCAAGTCACCGAGCAAGGCATCCCCGCCGGCGGCGTCTATGTGACACCGGAACCCGAACAGATCGTGCTGCCCGTGGTGCAGGCCGTCGTCGAGCCGCCTGCGATTCTCACGCAGCCCGCGCAGCAGCAAGTGCGCAACGAGGAAGTCGTCTCGCGCGAAGACACGCTGACCGATGAAGACGCGCGGCTCGTCCTGCATGTCGTCGGCCCGACCGGCGCGGAGGGCCCCGCTGTGACGCTGCCCGACGGCCTGCTGAAAAATCTGCGCGGCCTCTTCAACAAGCTGCCCGATGGGCATTACCGCGTCTATCTCGTGCAAGGCGAAAGCCGGCGTCTTGTAATCGAGGTCTTTGTCCGTCAAGGACGCGCGATCGATCCGGCCGAAGCCGATCAAGGGACGCAAGAGCGCCCGCCGCAAGCGCAGCCAGCCGCGCAAAACGAACTGAATCGCGTGATGCAGGCCGACAGAGTAGCCAACTTGCTCTGCAAGTTGGAAGCCGTGCCGGAGGAGACTGACCCGTTGCAGCCATCGCCTGATGTGGATGCTTCGCCCAACGAGCGCCTACTTGCGGGGCAAGTAGGCTACATTCCCGCGGCGCCTGACTCGCCAGAAGAGCCAAAAACCGCGGAAAATGCCGAGGATTCGGGCGTGGCGAGCCTCGCCGCGGCGGGGTTCGTCGCGGGTGAAAGCTGGCGGCGCGCGGCGCGGCGGCAGCGTGCGGCGGCCGTTACAACCGGACCGGACAACGGCGAAAAAATCGAAAAAACCTGGTCCCGCCTCGCCCGCCGGGCGCGGCAATGGAAACCGCGGTAAGCAGAATAGAACCATTGCGTTCATCGCGCTGCGCGTCAGAAGGAGATCCCAGGGGGATGAACCCCTGGGCTTTGAGAATGCGCTGACAATGTGTTGCGCTTTCCCGAATCCCCAATCCCCCAATCCCGAATCCCGTCCGCATGCTCTGCCCCCGCTGCCAACACGAGCTTCCTCTCAGCGCCGCCGCGGACGGAACCTGCCCTGCGTGCCGGCACCAACTCTCGCGCGCGGATATCACCGCTTGGCTCGCGGAGCTTGAGAGCGACGACGGCGGGAATGACTCCCTCCGGCAAACGCTCGACGACATCCAATTGCAGCTCCTTCAGCGCGAGACCGTCGAGGGAACTTGGACCGGTCCGGTTGCCGAAGAGTCATCTGACAACGACGAAGCTGCCGCGAACAGAAGCCGGACGCTCGACTTGCCCAACGATCCGCTGCGGACGTTCAATCCCGAACTTCGCCGCACGGCCGATGGCGGGTTGTCGCTCGACGCGCCGTGGAGTCTGGACGAAGAAGGCCCGGCACCCGCGGAGGACGCGCCGAACCTCGGCGCGACGATCGAAAGCCATTCGTTTCCGGCACTCTCGTCCGACGAGTTTTCGCTCGGCGATTCGCCAGCGTCGTCCGAGGATGCCGCGCCGAATCTTGGTGCCACGATCGATAGCGGTTCGTTCCCGCCGATCACGCCCGAGATGTTGGGCGACGACAGCCCGAACCTCGGCGCGACGATCGAGAGTCATTCCTTCCCGGCAGTCTCGTCCGATGAGTTTTCGCTTGGCGATTCGCCGGCGTCGTCTGAGGATGCCGCGCCGAATCTTGGCGCGACCATCGACAGCGGCTCGTTCCCGCCGATCTCGCAAGAGATGCTCGGTGACGACAGCCCGAATCTTGGCGCGACGCTCGATAGCCATTCGTTTCCGGCGGTCGATTCGCCCTACGGCGCGGGGTTCAGTTTCGACGGCTCGATTCCGCTCGATCCGCAAGATTCGCGGACGATTCCCGCAATCCCGGATGACCCGAAAAAGACGGCCGCGAATCTGCAAACGATTCAGCTCCCGCCGGGCGATCCGGGCTCGACGATCGACAGCGCCACGCTCGACAGCGCGACGCAATTCATGCTCGGCCGCGTGCGGACTGGCGACTCGGTCGATGAAGGCGACGATAGCGACGAAGGAACCTTCAACGAGCGCCGCCTTGCCGCGACGCTCGACAGCGGTTCGCTGACCGACTCGCAAGGCGCGGCGCTCGCCAAGATCTGGCGCGGCAGCGTCGACGCCAACACGACGCCGCGGACCTCGATCAAGCGCGATGCCAAAGCTTCGCCCAAAGATTCGAAGCTGGTCATCAAACCCAAGGCGTTCGTCACCAACCCCACGCCCGACATTCCGCTCAAAACGGGCGCGGACTACGAGCTGCTCAACGTGATTGGCGAAGGGGGCGTCGGCGTCGTTTATGCCGCGCGGCAAGCCAGCATCGACCGGACCGTCGCGCTCAAGATGCTCAAACCGGCCGGCGCGAAGAACGCCGACCAGCGCGAAAAGTTCCTCAGCGAAGCGGTCGTCACCGCCGATCTCGATCATCCGAACATCGTCCCGATCTATGAACTCGGCGCGAACGAAGCCGGCGCGCTCTTCTACAGCATGAAGAAGGTCCAGGGCACTCCCTGGTCCAAGGTCATCAACGACAAGCCGCTGCCCGAGAACCTCGAGATTCTGCTCAAGGTGGCCGACGCCGTCGGCTTCGGCCACGCGCGCGGCGTGATCCATCGCGACTTGAAGCCCGAGAATGTCATGCTCGGCGAGTACGGCGAAGTGCTGGTCATGGACTGGGGCCTCGCGATCGCGACGCCGCTCTTCCGCAAGTCGGCGACCGTGACGCAAACGACAAGCATGGGCGGGACGCCGGCTTACATGGCGCCGGAAATGGCCGCCGGTCCGGTAGAGAAGGTCGGCCCGCAAAGCGACGTCTACCTGCTCGGCGCGATCCTCTTTGAAATTCTCACCGGCCAGCCGCCGCACAGCGGCAAGACGGTGATGAAGTGCCTGATGGCGGCGGCGCGGAACGAGATCGTCAAGACGCACTACAGCGGCGAGCTGCTCGACATCGCGCTTCGCGCGATGGCCAGCAAGGTTGCCGAACGGCCGCAAACCGTCCGCGACTTCCAACAAGCGATCCGCGAATACCAGTCGCATAGCGAAAGCCTGGCGCTGTTGCAACGCGCCGAGGAACGGTTGCAAGCGGCCCGCGTCAGCAAAGACTACGAAGAGCTCTCGCGTTCGGTCTTTGAATACGACGAAGCGGTCGAACTGTGGGACGGCAACGACAAAGCGAAGCAGGGAGGCTTGCTCGCGCGGCTGGCGTATGCCGAAATCGCGCGGGAGCGCGACGATTTGGAATTGGCCGATTCGATCCTCTTGGACGATGAGCCGAGCCATGCCGAGTTCAAGGCCAAGCTGCAAGTCGAAATCGCCGAAGAAAAAGCCCGCCGCCGCCGGCTCCGCGCCGCACGGCGGATCATGGCCGCGATGGCCGCCGTGATCGCCATCGTCATCACCGGCGGGTTGATCTGGGTCAACCACGAGCGCGGCGAGGCGGTCGCCGCGCGGGACGAGGCGAATACGCAAAAAGACAAAGCCGAAGAAGCCGCAAAGCTCGAAGCGGTCGCCAAGCGCGATGCCGTGGCTCAGAAAGAGGTCGCCGAACAGCAGCGCGAAAAAGCCGAAGCGGCGACCAAGCAAGAAGCCGCCGCGAAGCGCGATGCCCTGGCGCAAAAAGAACTGGCCGAAACAGAGCGGATGAAGGCTGAAGTCGAACGCCAAAAAGCCGACGCGGAACGTCAAATCGCTCAAGAGCAGCGGCTCAAAGCCGAAGAGCAAAAGCGTTTGGCCGAGGAGCAAAAACGCCTGGCCGAACTCGCCACCAAGAAAGAAGAAGCTGCCAAGCTCGCGCAACAAAAAGCCCGCGAAGATGCCGAAGAAGCCGAAAAACGGGCGATCCGCGACCGCGACCGCGCGACCGACGCCGAGAAATTGGCGCTTGAAGCGAAGAAGACCGCCGAAACGGCCAAAGCCGCTGAAGAGTACGAATCGTACGTCGCGCGAATCGGCCTGGCCGCGGCCAAGGTCGAGGAAAACGCGTTTGGCGATGTCGATCTGCTGCTCGAAGGCTGCCCCAAGGCGCTCCGCAATTGGGAATGGGGCCGGCTGCGGTATCTCTGCGGCCGCGCCGAAGCAACGCTCGACGCCGCGGCGATCGTCGAAGCCACGGCCGTCTCGCCCAACAGCGATCGCTGGGCCGCCGGCGGGCAAGATGGCAAGGTCCGCCTCTGGCAACGCGCGCAACTCGATCAACCGCCGCTCGTCATCAACTTCGGCGAGCATGTCCAAGCCCTCGCCTGGTCGCCGGATGGCAAGACGCTCGCTGTCGGCGGGACGAACGCCGATGGGAAAGTGCTGCGTCTCTTCGACGCACAATCCGGCGAGCCGCGCGGCGATCTCCTGGGCCACACCGACGGCGTGTTGAGCATTCGCTTTAACGCCGCGGGGACGCACCTCCTGACCAGCGGCTACGACAACACCGCGCGGATATGGGATCTGAAAACGATGAAGGAACTTCGCGCATTGCGCGGGCACTCGTGGTGGGTCTGGTCGGCTGAATGGTCGCCGGACGAACGCGCGGTGGTCACCGCGGGCCACGACGGCAAGTGTATCGTCTGGGACTTGGCCTCGGCGAACAACGACAAACCCGAGACGCTGAACCTTTTCACCGGCCACTCGGGTCCGATCTACGCGGCGTCGTGGTCGCCGGATGGGCAGCGCATCGCCAGCGCCGGCTACGACCAGCGCGTGCTAGTTTGGGACCGCGCCCAAGCAAAACCATTTCCGTTCGACAAACTGACAGCCAACGCGGCGGTGCCGCCGCCGGTTTACTTGCCGCTGGTCGGGCATCATGGGCCAGTCCGCGCGGTAAAGTTTTTTCCCGACGCTACAGGACGGCTCATGAGCACGTCGCAAGACAACACCGTGCGGGTGTGGGACACGGCGAGCGGCAAGACGATTCAGACGCTGCGCGGGCATTCGGGCCGCGTTTCGAGTGCGGCGTTTGTTGATGGCAGCGCGCGGATCCTTTCGGCCAGCCACGACCGCAAGCTCAAGCTCTGGAACCTGGCCGGCTATGAAGAGGTCCGCGTCCTCCGCGGGCAGTTGTTCGCCGGCCACGCCGACGCGATTCTCGGCGCGAACTTCTCGCGCGATGGGAAGCGGATTGTCACCGCGAGCCGCGACCGTTCGGCCAAGGTCTGGAACGCCGCCGACGGCGAACTCCTCGCCACGCTCGCCGAGGGGCATGAATTCCTCGCCACGACGATCGTCCTCTTCCCGGATCAGAAGCGTTTCGCCACGGCCGCGCTCGACAACACGACGCGCGTTTGGGAAATCGCCACGGGTGTCGAACAGTATCGCTTGGACGACACCGGCCGCGCCGCGGTTGCCGCGATTTCGCGCTCGGGTGAATGGATCGTCACGGGCAGCACGGAGAACAAGGCCCAACTATGGGATGCTCTGAACGGCCACCATCGCCGCGATCTGCCGGGCCATCGCGGCGAAGTGACCGCCGCCGCCTGGAGCCCCAACGATCTCTTGCTCGCCACGGCCGACAGCGGCGGGCGGATTCGCGTCTGGGAACCGAACACGGGCAAGTTGCTCTGGACCGTTGATCGCCATTCCGCCGGCGTCACCGCGCTCGCCTTCTCCGCCGACGGCGCGTGGCTCTACAGCGCGAGCGCCGACCAAAGCGTCGGCTGCGCGCGAGCCGAAGATGGCGTCGAGGATGTGCAGCGCATCTGGAAGCATCCGGCCGCCGTCACGGCGATGGTGCTTAGCGACGACGGCAAGCTGGCCCTGACCTACGCGGCCGACAATGTCGTCCGCGTGTGGGATCCGCTCGTGCCGAAGATCGCCGGCACCTTGACCGGCGTCGCGGGCCGCGTGACGGGCATCGCTCTGAGCGCCGACAAGCGCCGGGCGCTGGTCGTTTCGACGATCGAAGAGCAAGAAAAAGATCTACCCGCGCCGCGCGCAGAGAGGGCAGGGGAGGCGAAACCGCAAGCGGGCAAAGAAGCGAATCAAGATTCAAAAAAGTCCGGTCAGAAAACCGTCGCGCAATTGTTCGACGTCGCGACGGGGAAAGAGATTCCGGACTCGCGCCTCAGCGGTGCGGGCTTACTCTGGTCCGGCTGTTTCGTCGGCGACGATCGGGTCTTGACGGTCGGCGGCAACGGCGCGCGGCTTTGGGATCTGACGAAGCGTGAAACCTTGATGAGCTTCCTGCCGCATGGCGCCGTGGCGAGCGTTGACTTTGCCCCTTCGGGCGCGCAACTCATCACCGGCAGTTGGGACACCACGGCCAAGCTCTGGGACATCTCGCCAGCGCGCGCTGTCCGCAAGCTGCCGCTCGAACACACCGGCCCGATCAATGCCGCGCTCTTCTCACCCAACGGCGAGGAGCTGCTCACCGTCAGCGACGACGGCACGGCGATCATCTGGGATGCCGCGAAACTCGAAGTGAAAAGCCGCATCGGCCTCGGCGGTGAACGGCTCCGCGCCGGAACATGGCTGCCCGATGGGCTGCGCGTCGCCGTCGCGGGCAACGATACGATCGCGCGGATCTTCGATGCCAAGACCGGTGCCCTCGTCCATGAACTCGCCGGCCACGATGCGCCGATCACCAGCATCGCCGTCTCGGGCGACGGCCGCTGGATCGCGTCGGGCTGCGAAGACAACAAGATTCGGCTCTGGGACGCCGCGACCGGCGAAGCCCGAGGCGAACTCACTGGCCACACCGCCGGCGTAACGAGTGTCGATCTCTCGCCCGACGGCGCGCGGGTCGTCACCGGCAGCGCCGACACGACGGTCAAGATTTGGGACACCCGCACGCGCAAGGAAATCCTGACGCTCAACGGCCACACGCAAGAAGTCACCGCCGTCCGCTTCTCGAAGGACGGCCATCAACTCCTCACCGGCAGCCGCGACGGCACGGCAATTCTCTGGCTGGCGGATGAGTGGAAAGAGTAATCCTCGTTACCAAGGTCCACCTTGGTAACGTGAATTGCCAAAAAGCTTTCTATTGTCAATCAGCTTTGCTGCGGAGGCATTTTTTTGCTTGCGGCTCCCATCTCGCTCCCGTTACCAAGCAGGAGCTTGGTAACGAGAAACATCATTTTGTTACCAAGCTCATGCTTGGTAACATGAACTTCCAACCGACTTAGTTTACACAGGGGCCTTCTCATGACACGCAGCCGCTATCGCATCGTCGAAAACAAGTATGCCCACTTCATGACCTGCACGATGATCGAATGGCTCCCGGTCTTCAGGAATCCGAGCTGTGTGCAGATTATTTTTGATGCCTGGAATCATCTCCGCGCCAACAAGGGTCTGCAAATTCTTGGCTATGTGGTCATGCCTCATCATTTGCATCTCATCGCGCGAGCGCCGGACTTGAGCAAAGTGATGCAAAGCTTTAAGTCGTTCACCGCGAAACGGATCATTGAAGAGCTGCAGCAACTTGGCAAAGAGCACACGCTCTTGGCCCTGCAAGACTTCAAGCGAATTCACAAAATCGAATCACAATATCAAGTCTGGCAAGAAGGGAATCATCCCGAAGAGTTGACCAACGATGCGATGATTCGGCAGAAGCTGGATTACATCCACATGAATCCCGTGCGCGCGGGGCTTGTTTTGAAGCCGGAAGAGTGGCTGTATTCGAGCGTGCGCAATTACTTGCACATGGAGTGCCCGTTCGAGATTGACAAGAATTGGCGCGGGTTGGAGTAGCCGTGTTTTGGCAGAGCTTCTCGTTACCAAGGTCCACCTTGGTAACGTGAATTGCCAGAGATTTTTCTATTGCCAAGGCAGCTTCGCATGCCCTTCTTAACTTCTTGAAGCTTGCGGCTTTTCTCCCGCTCACGTTACCAAGCTGGAGCTTGGTAACGAGGAGAGGTATTACCATTTCATATCGAGCGCTTCGCTCGGCTCACCCCACTGCATGAGCACCCGCTGTTGGCCGTCGCCTTCTTTCGCGCGGTTCGCGTTCGGGGAGAAACCCGCCGGCAGCACCGGCGTGCGATTCGTCGAGCCACTCTCTGCGGCCGGATTCAAACTTCCGCGCGTCGGCGCTGCGATCATGGTCGATTGTCCCAGCGGCTGTGAGCCGCGGTCGTCGCGGACGTTGCGCTCGTAGATCGATCGGCCGCGCGTTGTCTGCGGGCCTTGCGCGGCCGAGTTTTGCTCCGGCGTCCGCGGTTCGGAGTTGTACCCGGTTGTGGAACCGCGGTGGTCGCCGACGGGCGGCAGTTGAATCGCATTCGAGGCGGGCGCCAATTGTTCCAGGCTCAGCACCGGCGTGTCGCTCGCGACCAGCGGTGTTAGCTCGCGCGGCGCGGCCGGCTGTTGGCCGTTCGCTGCGTTGTAACCGGCCAGGCTGACACCAGTGCTCGTGGACTTGTTCGGTTGGGAATTTCCATACGGGCTCTTGCTCGCCGCGCTGTCGTCGGGGCTTTGATTCCGGGCGACGAGTGTTTCCTGATTCTTGCGGCCCGGCCAGTTGATGTCGGTCGGCGCGCCTTCGATCGAGTCCTCGCCAGCGCTCGCCAGCTTCGGCGAGCCGCTGCTGACCCATTTGAGCCAGGTGTCTTGCAAGTCGCCGAGCGACTTGTAGCCGTAGTGCTCGCGCACGGCATTGGCCCACTGTTCGTCGCGCATCCCTTGGGCGAGGAAGGCGACGAACTTGTGCCGGCCTCCTTGTTGAATCAGATACCGCGACAGCGAGTAACCCTGGGCATAGAGCGGCAAGATATCCTTGGGGTATTGCTTCATGACGAACATTTTTGCGAAGGGAATCCCGCGATCGGTGCGCAAGAATTCGTCGAGCATCTTGTGCTGCTTGCTCCGTTCGCTTTCGTGTTCGACCGTGGTGCAGGCGCCTTCATCGGCCCAGCGCGGCATCGGCTGGCGGAAGTAGCTGGCAAAGATCGTGTGCGAAACTTCGTGCGGCAGAACTGAATCGAGCACCCGCTCTTCGGTCCCTTGGACTTTCATCTGCCAGCCATAGACTTCGTTGCGGTCAAAGACAAAGCTCGTCTCGCCGCCCGCGCCGAGGTTCGGCGCGACGTGGGCGGAGATGGGGCAGGGCTGCGACCAGTCGGGCATCGGCTTACCGGTCCAGGCGATCGCCAGCGTGTGGCGATATTGCTCGGCCAAGCGGCCGATCTTTTCGGCCAGTTGTTGGGTCGGGGCCTTGACGACAAAGTTCGGCGTCTTGAAACTGGCGCCGGTGCCGAAGATGACCAAAGCGACGGCCAGAACGGCCGCGCCGCGTGCGCTGCGAGCATCCATGCTCCACCAACCTATGTAAGAACTCGTGACTGTGGCAGCCGAGACCGTGACGGTCTTGACTGTGCCGCGGCGCTCGATCCTTCGAACTTCGCGGCCCGCCCCATTTGTAAAGGTTTCAAACGATACTCAAACTAGGCAAACCGAACTAGACGAGTTTCCCCGCGACTTGCCGCAATATCAGCGAGAGCTCAAGTGCTAGCGATGAGATTTTATTCGGACATCAGAGTGTCGTTTTCATCTCTCTCGTTACCAAGCCCCAGCTTGGTAACGTGATTTAAGCGAACGCGTTGTCACGCAGCGACGCGTTTTCGCACTCGTAGCTCGAAGCCATGCTTCGAGCGAGCCGAGCTAGAGAAAATGAAAATACAAAAGACAAAACACGGAGTTACGGAGAAAATTCAGAGCAGCACCGAGCAGAAGAAATGATTCATACGTTTCGCGGCGACGCAATTTTTGTAGCCCGTAGCGTTAGCGAGGGCGACAAAAATTCCAACCCGACGCGTTAGCGAGGGCGTGACAGATAAGTGCAAATGCAAAATGCATGACCACGGAGTCAGGGAAAACACCGAGGAACACGGAGAAGACAAATGAAAAAAGGTTCATCCGATTCTTTCGTGCGCGCCGCTGATTCCTGATGCGGCGTTAAGAAGAGTCTGCTTCGAAGTCGACTCGGTTGAGAGACCGAGAGAGGCAGCCACTAGCGCAAAAATTCATCCTGTCGGAAGCTGAACCTGCGCGAACCATCAAACACGAATCAGAGAAGAGGAAGCCGTACTCCCGGCAGCCGATCTGATCTCCGCTCATCCATGCGGATGGGAGAAGAACCAAATTTCTATCCTGGGGACATCGGAGCAATGCCTCTCAAAATCCAAACGGGAACAACTGCCGCGTCTCGACTTGCATCGTCTCAAAATTCGTCTTTCTAGCATTCATCTGCATTAGCATTTATCTGTGTTCATCTGCGTGAATCTGTGGCCGTATTTTTTTCATCTCGCTCGAAGCACGGCTTCGAGCTACGAGAGTTTACTTAAACAAATTCAAGCAGACCGTGATCAAAATCCCGTTTGTAAAGTCGATCAAGAACGCGCCGACGATCGGCACGACCAGGAACGCGCGCGGGGCCGGTCCGTAGCGGTCGACCAGCACGCGCATGCAGGCCATCGCGTTGGCCGTGGTTCCCATCATGAAGCCATAGAACCCGCCGCTCATGACGACCGCCTCGTAATCGCGGCCCATCACCGGCATGACGAGCACGACGCAGGCGATCAGTAGCAGCACGACCTGCGCCGCGAGGATCGCGAGCAGCGGCAGTGCCGCGCTGGCTAGTTGCCAGATCTTGAGATCCATGAGTGTCAGCACAATGAACAACCCGAGCGCGAGATTCCCAAAGTCGTCGATCAGGCGCTGCGACAGCTTGAACCAGCCGGTCCGATCATCGATGTTGCGCAGCACTGCGGCAAAGAACATCGCGCCGATAAACGACGGCAGCGTGAGCTTGTCGTCGTTGAGTGCCCACGCCGCGGCGCGGCTGATCCAGGGCGTGAGCCACGTCCCGACCCCCATCGCCACGAGCAGAATCACTAGCGCCCGCAGCAACCCATCGGCCGACCAATCATCGGCCGGATCAGGCACCTCGGCGGGATGCGCGGCGTCAAGTTCTTCCTCGACGATGTCCTGCATCGTTCCCGTAGCACGGACTTCCAGTCCGTGATTCGCCGCTGCCGATGGCGTAGGCGTGTTACCCACGCTGCCGCGCCGTCGCGTTTCGAGCCACGTTCCCAGCGGGCCGCCGAAGATCCCGCCGCAGATGATTCCGCCCATGCCGCTGGCCAGGGCGATTTCCTTGACGTTGGTTAGCCCGGCGTCGGTGAATTGTTGCTCAAAGGCCAAGCCCGTCGCTGGCCCGCCCGTCAACGTCACTGACCCGCACAGCACACCGAACAACAATGGCTCGCCGGCGAGCCAGGCGACCGTCATGCCAACGACATTTTGCAACACGGCCAAGAGCAAGGCGAGGCCAAAGAAGCGGATGACTTGCGGCCCGCCAACGCGCAATAAACTGAAACTCGCCCCGCAGCCGAGCGAGGCAAAGAACATCTGCATAAACGCCTTGTCGAATTCGAACTCGCTGTTCCCACTTTGATTCGCCCATGGTTCGGGCAACTGCAGCTTCAGCGCGAACTGCAACAGTGTGATGTCCTGGGCGTGCGCAATCGTCTGCGCCACGGCGATGATCAGCCCGCCGATGATTGGCGCGGGAATGTTGTACCGCCGCAACACGCCAACGCGATTCGCCAACCAAGTTCCCACGGCCAACATGAACCCGGCCAGTGCCAGCGTTTGTATCGGATCAAGTTGGAGCATGAATTTGAACAGGAGAAAGCAGAGGAATCTGAGAAAATGCAAATACAAGTTTGAACAGAAGGACGCAAAGAACGCAAAGGGGAATACGTTTATCATGTGGTTCGCATTCTGTCTTCCCTCGTTCCCTTCTGTCGAAAATCTCTCTTTGCATTTCCTCCACTACTTCTACTCTCTCCTGGTAAAAGTCTTGATTTTTTCTTTGCGATCTTTGCGGCCTTCTGTTCGATCCGTATTTATTGACACAGCAGAACGGGATACGGCGGGGCATGGACGCTCCGGCGAAGCAGCCGCAAAATCTCGTTGCAAATCGTTCCGCGCTCGTCGATAATCGAACGGTTCTGGGAGTCTTTTTGAAGCTCGTGAAACGCTGTCCCTCCATCCCACCTACTGGCAGCGCGGCGAGTTGTGTACTTTCTCTATTTGACGAGTCAACTTATGTCGTCTTTGTTGCGTGCTGGAATCGGGTTGTCCTTGTTGCCCGCGTTGATGATGCTCTGCGCCGCGCCGACGTTCGCGCAGAAATCCGCCGAGGAGGAACTGAAATCTCTCCGCCCCGCGGCCGGGCTCGATGTCGGGCTCTTCGCCAGCGAGCCGATGATCAGCAACCCGTCGTGCATCGACGTCGATTCGCACGGCCGCGTCTGGGTCGCTGAGATTCAGTTCTATCGCAGCAAAGCCAAGAACCCGCCGGCTGACAAAATCAAAGTCCTCGAAGACACCGATGGCGACGGGAAAGCCGAGAAGGTCACCGTCTTCGCCGATGGCCTGTTCGCCCCAATGAGCATCTGCGTCTGCGGGAACAAGGTCTACTCGTTTATCAGCGGCGAGCTCTGCGTCTTCACCGATGCCGATGGCGACCTCAAAGCCGATGGCCCGCCGAAAGTTTTGCTCAAAGGTTTCTCCAACGCCAACCACGACCACACGGCGCACTCGATGGTCATCGGCCCGGATCACAAGTGGTACATGGCTCACGGCGACACGGGCTTCAAAGTCGAAGGAACCGACGGCAGAAAGATCGAATCCAAGTGGGGCGCGATGGTCCGCGGCGAACTCGACGGCAGCAAGCTCGAAGTCTACGCGCACAACTTTCGCAACCCGTACGAGATCTGCGTCGATTCGTTTGGCAACGCGTACTGCACGGACAACGACAACGACGGCAACCAGAGCACGCGCGCGACATGGATCCTCGAAGGGGGCAACTATGGCTGGTACGGCGGCCCGCCAATCAAAAAGGAACAACTCGACACCGCGGTCCCCAAGGGTACCCCGTTCCGCGAGCACTGGCACTTCCGCGGCTACATCCCGGGCAACGTCCCGGCGACGATCCAGACGGGCTTCGGCTCGCCCTGCGGCATGTGTGTCTACGAGGGCGATCTGTTCGGCGAGACATTCCGCAACATGCCGCTGCACTGCGATCCGGGCCCACGCGAAGTCCGCAAGTACCCCCACGAACTCGCGGGCTTCGGCATGAAGGGCAAGATGGAAGCGTGGCTCACGACCCAGGGCGACAACTATTTCCGCCCGGATGATATCTGCGTCGCGCCGGACGGGTCGCTGTTGATCAGCGACTGGTACGACGGCGGCGTCGGCGGCCACGGGTACAACGATCCGGATCGCGGGAGGATTTTCCGTGTGACGCCGACAGGTAGAAACAATTTTGCGTTCAAGAATCTCGTTATCGGCGGGCCTTATAAGACGCTCGAAGATGCAGCTAGGTCGCTCACGAGTCCAAACCTTGCTACGCAATTCGAAGCGCGCGAACGGATATTGAACGGTAAGGAATCGGTCCAAGAAAAGATACAGGTTTTGGATGGGCATGGCCCCAAGGACAACAAGTTTCAAGAACCATGGAAGGCGTACACCGCACGCTGCTTCTGGCTCTACGATCGCTTGGGCCCCGAGGGACAGAAGTACTTGGCGAAATACTTGGAGTCCGATAATGCCTTCAAAGCACTCTCGGTCCGAATTCTACGTCGGCATCCCGAGTGCCTGCAAAAAATCCTGCCGCTAGTAAACGATCCCTCGCCCGAAGTTCAACGCGAAGTCCTCCTCGCCTGCCGCAACGTCAAAAAAGACGACAAGCTCGCTCCGGAAGTGTTGAAGACGATGCTTGCGGTCGCGTCGAAGTTCGACGGCAGCGACCGTTACATGCTCGAAACGATCAACATCGCCGCCGGCGAGCAGAAGGCCGAACTCGCCAAGGCGCTGATCGAGAGCCGGGACTTCAAGCCGGCGCAGTTCCCGCTCGTCCAGTTGCTCGACCCGAAGCTGGCCGGCGAGATGCTGGCCGCGAAGCTCGGTGATCCGAAGACTGACGCGAAGCTCGCCAAGGAACTTGTCGAGACGGCGGCACTGATGCCGAGCATTGACGCGGGTCGTTCGTTGGCTGCGGTGATCGCCAGCGACAAAGCTGCCTCTGATCTGCGTAACAGCGCCTTGAGCGCGATCGCCGTGAATATCGCCGGGCCGTGGGCGGAGTTGGAGAAGGACGCGAAGCTCCGCGAGACGGTCACGAACTTGCTCAAGAAAGATCAGAAGTCTTCCCACGCCGCGGCGATTTCCCTGGTCGGCAACGCCGGCTGGGTCCAAGCGACGCCAGCCTTGCTCGCTCTCGCGGGTGATGCGGACGTCGCGGCCGATGTGCGCCTCCGCGCGATCGCCACCGCGGTGGACCTGCGCGGCGAGCAATTGACCGACGGTTTGCGCAAGATTCTCGCCACCACGAGTCCTGGCCCGATTCGCAAGCGCTTGCTCGCAGCACTGGTCGATCTGCAAGACCTGAAAACGATTCGCGCGGTCCTGACCGATGCGAAAACGTTGCCTGCGGAACGGAACGAGATGATCGTCAGCGCGCTCAAGTCGTCCGGCGGGGCACTGGGCTTGCTCAAGCTCCTCGATGACAAATCGTTTGCGCCGGAACTGGCTAAGCTGATTGTCACCGAGGCCGCGAAGCATCCGGACAGCAACGTGCGCATCCTCTACGAAAAATTCCTGCCCGCCGAAGCGAGGCCGAAGAAACTCGGCGATGCGATCAAGGCCGACGAGATTCTCGCGCTCAAGGGCGACCTGAAGCGCGGCGAAAAGATCTTCATGCAGTCCAACTCGGCGCAGTGCAAAAGCTGCCACGTCGTCGAGAACGTCGGCGTGAATATCGGACCGGAGCTGAGTCTGATCGGCAAGAAGTACGAACGCGCGGCATTGCTCGAAACGATTCTGCTGCCGTCGAAGGCCATCTCGCATGGGTACGAAGCGTACCTGGTCGAAACGGCTCAGGGACAGACGTACCTTGGCTTCTTGGTCGAGGACAATGACAAGCAAGTCGTCCTACGCGATCAAAAGGGCCAACTCATTCGCGTGCCGAAAGCCGATGTCGAGACGCTGCAAAAGCAAACCGTCTCCCTGATGCCGGAGCTGGTGCTGAAGGACGTCACGGCGCAGGATGCGGCCGACTTGCTTGCTTACCTGAGCAGTCTCACGCGGCAAGTTCACCCCGTCACCGAGTTCCGCATCCTCGGGCCGCTCGACGACGACAAGGCGGGCTTCGACAAGAAGTACGCGCTCGAAGCCAAGGCGGGTGACATCGACTGGAAGCAAGAACACGACGGCGTCACGGGCAAGATCAAATGGGATACGGTCCGTAGCGACGGCAAGCTGGGCTTCGCCGGCATCGACACGAACGCCTACGATAAAAAGGTCAAAGCGCCGCGCATGGAATCGGTGACGCACTACGCCGCCGTCGTGGTCGAGAGCCTGACCGATCAGCCGGCCGAGTTGCTCGTCAGTGCCGACGACGCGTGCAAGCTCTGGGTCAACGGGACCGAGATCTTCAAGCATCAAGCAGGGCAGAAACTCGCCTGGGCCGCGCAACGCACGCCATGCGAACTGCGCCGCGGGAAGAACGTCATCCTCATGAAAGTCACGAACGGCACCGGCCCCGGAGGCTTTTCGCTCGGCGTCAAATGCGCCGATCCGGTGGTGCTGAAGCTGGAATAGCGTGGATAACAATAGCAGCCGTTTAGCGGCGACTCGAAGAGGAGCGTTTTGGAAGTGCTGCAAATTGCAAAATGCAAATTTCCAAGTGCAGATTGCAACGCAGGATTTGTTATGATGATTGGCAGCTGATCGCTTGCTACTCCCATATTCACTCGGAGATTGATCCCATGATCCGTTCTTTGCTCTGCGTCGCGTTGCTCTTGAGTCTGTCGTTGCTCACCGCGGAACATGCGCTGGCGCAAAAGGACGCGCCGGCGAAGTCTGCCGACGTGAAACCCGCCGCTGATCCAAATGCCACAAAAATAGATACGGAACAAGCCGCGCGGGAAGAAGCCTTTGGCAAGCTGATGTCCGGCGCGACGCTCGAAGGCCAGTTCACCGCCCGCGACCGCGCCGATGGCAAGATGGCCAACGACAAATACACGCTCGGCAAGGTCAGCAAGGTCGCCGACTCGAAGGACACCTGGAACTTCCAAACGCGCATCGAATACGGCGGCAAGGACTTCACCGTGCCGATCGCCGTCCGCGTGGTCTGGTCCGGCGACACACCCGTCATCACCCTCGACAAAATGGCGATCCCCGGCGCTGGCACCTTCACCGCGCGGGTGATGATCTTCAACAACCAATACGCCGGCATGTGGGACGGCAGCGGCAACCACGGCGGGTTGATGTTCGGCAAGATCACGGCGGCGAATGCTGAGAAGAAAGACGAAGAGAAGAAGTAAACAATGGACAATGGATAATTGACAATTGACAATGAGCAGCAGAGCGATTCACGATCCTGAGCCGGGGACGTAAGTCCCCGGTTGAACGACGCTAAATGCTCGCTTCACCCCAAAGCCCAGGGGTTTACCCCCTGGGAGCATTTTGCGCGGACGGGGAATAACGCCAACGATGTCTGAGATCAATCCTTACGAAGCGCCGCAGAGCGAGCTTTCAAAGATGAAAGCTCAATCGCTCGAAACTCCGCCTAGAACTTTCAATCATCTGCGCACAGTCATTGTGACGTGCAGTTGCCAGGCTCTTGCTCTCGTCTTGGCCATTGCGTTCGGATATGCGGAAAATCGCGCAGCGCTGGTTTTCGGGGCCGGCTATTTTATGCTGACGTTCGGGTTGATCATATTCGCGGCGGTAAAGCGTGCGGAACTCTTGTTTTACATCGAGTTGCTGTTGCTGTTTATTCCGCTCGGCTTGATCGCGAAAGTTCTTTATGATGCCTGGCCGGAGCTTTGAAAAAGTAGCCTGCTCTTAAAGTGTCCTAAATGAAATTTGAAGAATGCACGAGTTCAATCCCTACGAAGCGCCGTAGAGCTCATCATCGAGCGATATCTCTTCTCGGTGCTGCTCTGAATTTCCTCCGCTCCTCCGAGTTTCAGTCTTTGCATTTCGTCACTTCCTGAAACGCTCCTCTTCGAGTCGCCGCTAAACGAGGACTCTCAAAAGCCGCGATTTTCGCTCGTTCCGCGCGCACTTCGTACGCAGAACGCGAACTCGCCGATTGCTCAGCGTCTTTCCGCGCGATTTGTTACACGAGCGAGTAAATCTTGTCCTCTGCCGCGCGCCGCGTTCGCTCCCAAGACTATCCCGCGAGCGGGTCACCAAGGATTCGGCCTGAGTGTTTTCAGGCAGCCCGCTCGACAAACCCAAAACCAAGACCTCTCTCTCACGGAGTTTTTCCCATGATTCGTTCCCTCAAGTTCGCTTGTGCGGCGCTCGTTGCTTGTTCGGTGTTCAGTGCTGCACCCGTGGCGGTGCAAGCGCATGATCCTTGCTACATCCCGCCGACATTCCTGCAGCCGGCCTGCCAGCGGTTCAACTTGTACATAGGCACATGCAGTCACAACATCGAGTTCTATGGGGTCTATGACAGCGCGTTCGAAGTGCAAGAAGTCGCCCGCCAGATGCAAATGCAAGGTTACTTGACCTTGATTCAACCCCTCTAAGCGCGACGGATTCCAACAGCAAGATCACAGCCCCGCGAATCGCCAAACTCTCTCGGCGGTTCGCGGGGTGCTTTTTTGGAGGGCAGCAATTCTTTTGTCGCCCTCGCTAATGCGACGGGCTATAAAATTCCGCCCGCAGGATCGTTACATTCGGCATGCTCCGCCTTGGTCCGTCCGCGGACATCTTCGCGGGGGATCGATTGTCTCTTGCGCGGCGGCGCGGCGCGAAGCATAGTGGAGGCTGTGGTTTTTCGGCGAGCAACTTCTCCCTGCAGCAACATCTCCCCGGCGAATGCTCCCAGGGGGTGAACCCCTGGGCTTTGATTCGAGACATTCATGACACACTTGCTTTCGAAGCTTCGTCATCCGCTCTTCCTCGCCCTGCTCATGGCTGTCATCGGCGGGTGGGCGTTGTCGGGCGTGTTGCTGTTCTTGCTCGCGCTCGTCGGCGCGCCCGAAGTTGCCCCCAGCGCTTTGCCAGCGTATGCCAACTCGCTCGCCGCGTGGTGCTGGTTCGATGCGGCGGTGCGCGCGTGGGCTGTCGTTGCGGCGGCGTGGTGGCTGGCGCGGCAAGGGCTGAGCTTCCCGTGGTCGCGGGCGACGCTGCTCGGGTGGTCCGCTGGTTGGGCCTTGCTCTTCGAAGTCACGTTCTTCCCCCACGGTGCGACGGCCGCGATCACGCCGGTTCTCGTTTGGTCAACGATACCGTTGGCGTGGCTCGGCGTGCTGCTGGCTTGTCCGTTGGCCGAGGCAAAAGAACTCGCATCACCCGCGTTGCGTCCGCAAGAAATTGATGATGAAATGTAAAAACGAGGAACGCTGCTAGATCCGTAGCTGAGGTCGTGAGACCTCAGAGGCAGGAGAGCAATCGCCGTCAACTCTAAAATGCTCTGAAGTCTTACGACTTCAGCGACGGGAACAACACTCCGAATGCCAACCTGACTCTGCTGTTAGGTTTAGCTCTTTTATCTCCTTTATCTCGGAAATCCCGGCAATTCTTGCGGTCGCCGCACCTCCCCTGGGCGAGGCCCTTGCCGCGCGGGTAGAATAGTTCCGGCTTTGCTCGATCACATTTTTCCCTTGCCAACAAGGCGGCCTGAGCATTTCAGTGCCCGCATCTTTCTTTCGCTGGAGCTATGTCTGCCATGGTTACTTCTTTTGTGCGCGGTTTGTTCGCGTTGACGCTGGGCTTTTCGTGCGGCATGCCAGCTTTTGCTGCGGATCCGCCAGCGGTCCCGCCGCCAACAGCTCCGGCCCCTGCGGCTCCGGCACCTGCTGCCGAAGCTCCGGAGTTCAACCCGTTGACCATTCCGCAAACGGCGGAGCTCAAGCCGTTGCTCGAATACATTGACCAGGTCGGCCGTTGGCAGCCGACGCTGACACCCGACATGCGCCAGAACCCCGAAGCGATGGCCAAGGCCAAGGCACAATTCGCCGGCTCGCGCATCGCCATGGTCACGGCCATCGACAAGGCGCTCGCGCTCAAGCCCGAGGATAGCGCCCGCAATGAGCTGTTGCATGCCAAGCTCGACGCGCTTCGGTTTGTGAACATGTTGAGCGACGATGAGAAGCAGAAGAAACAAGCCGAAGACGACTTCGAGAAACTGACCGAGAGTCTGCTCAAGGACAAGGATCAAGAGCTGGCCAAGTACGCGTTCAAAATCATGCTCATGATCCGCATGAATCACTTCGCCGATGGTTCCAGCAAGGAACCGGCCGAAAAGCTGATCGCTGATATCATGGCCGCCGTGGACAGTGACGAGAATCGCCTCGAAGGAATGATGGTCGCCAACAACGTGACGTACCTCCTCGAGATGAAGGGCCAGTACGAAGCGGCCAAGGCCATGTTCAACGCCATTCTCCGCAACGCCGCCAAGGTCCCCGACCCGCGGATGCAAAAGCAGCTCACCGTGAAGGCCGAAGAAGGGCTCCAACGGCTCAGCCTGATCGGGCAAGCCCCCGAGGTCAAAGGAACCACGCTCGACGGCAAGCCGTTCGATCTGGCTTCGCTCAAGGGCAAGGTCGTCTTGATCGACTTCTGGGCGACCTGGTGCGGCCCATGCCGCGCGGAATTGCCGAACGTGATCAAGAACTACGAGCAGTATCACAAGGCCGGGTTCGAGGTCGTCGGCATCAGCCTGGACGACAAGAAAGATGCCCTCGATGCGTTCTTCAAGGATCAGCCGCTGCCTTGGACGACGCTGTTCAATCCCGACGAAGCGACGCGCGGCTTCGATGATCCGATCGCCGCCAAGTTTTTTGTGAACGCGATCCCGGCAACGTACCTGATCGACCGCACAGGCAAGCTGGTCCACATGAACGTCCGCGGCGAACGCCTGGGCGAGTTGCTCAAGAGCATGTTTCCCGAAGTGAAGTAACAGTGTTATTCGGTTAAGAACAAAAATCCCGGCGAATAATCGCCGGGATTTTTTTATGCGCGGATGTGTGAACGTTAAATGCCTGTTTAGCGGCGACTCGAAGCGGAGTCATCGCGGTGAAACAAAGCAAGCTTCGTTCTAAAAAAGAACTGGTTTGGTCCCCTCCCCCTTGCGGGGAGGGTTAGGGAGGGGGTTGGGTGGAAGAGAAATCTGGGCAGGCCAATTAACCTCCGTGCATGGTATTTTAGCAACTCAGAGTCATGCGTTGCGCAATCACCCCTCCCCAGCCCTCCCCGTTCAGGGGAGGGGGCCAGACCAGACTTTAACGGCATCGTCTTTTCCCCAATCCCCAATCCCCAATCCCTAAGCTTCTCCCCCATGCACATCGTCCTCACCGGTTGTTCGCGCGGGCTCGGCGCGGCGCTTGTTCCGCACTTACTTGAAGCTGGTCACATCGTCAGCGGCTGCGCGCGAAATGCTAAACAATCGATTGCAACAACCAAAGCCAAGGAGTTCACCTCCTTGGATCTCTCGCGCTTGCACTACGATTCCGTCGATGTCGCCGACGACACAAGCGTCGCCGCGTGGAGCAAGACGGTTCTCGCCTGCGGGCCGGTCGATTTTCTGATCAACAACGCCGCGCTGATGAACGATCCGCGGCCGCTGTGGGAAATCTCGGCAGCCGAGTTTGACCGGTTGATTCAAGTCAACGTGTGCGGCGTAGCCAACGTGATTCGGCATCTGGTCCCGGCGATGGTGACGCGCGGTTCGGGCGTGATCGTGAATCTGAGCAGCGGCTGGGGCCGCAGCACCTCGCCGCAGGTCGCGCCGTACTGCGCGAGCAAGTACGCCATCGAAGGGCTGACGCTGGCGCTCGCGGCCGAACTGCCGCGCGGCATGGCCGCGATCCCGCTCAACCCCGGCGTCATCGACACCGACATGCTGCGGCAAGCCTGGAGCGACGATGCGGGCAACTATCCGAACGCCGAGGAATGGGCCGAACGCGCCGCGCCGTTTTTGCTGAAGCTGGGAAGGAAGGAGAATGGGAAGTCGCTGAGCGTGCCGTTATAAAAAGAAGTCCGAAAGCAAAAAGTCTTTTGGCAAGTTCTTGAAGAAGGGAGTCTCAAACACAGGATGATTGATCTCCAGTCCGCCGGCGATCAGCATGTATTTTGAGACGGCGGCTTCTACTTCTGACGGCTTCCAATGCGGAAAAAGAGCCGAAAATTCTTGCACGAATTCTTTGCGCTTGTCGTCATGGAGTTGACCGCAGAGTACAACGCACTCCGCCCCTGATAACTTCGGCGATGTTACGGCAATTGGGGCATCGTAGGACATGAGAATCTCCGCCAATGAAGAAATTTTTATCAGCTTGGAACTTTGCAATCTTGCATTCTCCGAAGGAACGCTCCTCTGCGAGTCGCCGCTAAACGGGCGTGTTTTTCTCTAGCGTCCAGCGCCTACTGCTGCCGGCGTGATCGTCGTGCTGAGTTGTTCGAGCCATGCGTCGATCACGAGCGCCTGATTCGCGTTGCGGTCGACGTAGCCGGGGGCGTCGAGCGATAGATCCGCGGCGCGGAGGACGCTGTCGAGATCCCAGCCCGGCTTGTTGAGGGCCAGCTTCGCCGCTTGTTGCAGCATTGCATCGCCGCCGGGTGTTGCGCCGCTGAGCCCGCGCGCGAGTTCGCGGTAAAATTCGGCGGCGAGGCCCATCAGCCAGCGCAGCCGTGTGCGCCGGAGCGACGCTTCCTTCCCCGCCGCATCGACGAAGTCCGCGACCTGCTTCGAGAGCGGCACATTCCGCAGCGGCCGCGCGGCGAGAGCTTGCAAAAACGACGCGCGGAATTGGCCCAGCGTCGGATCGGCCAGGTCCATCGCCCGGGTGACGCTCCCTTCGCCGAGCTTCGCGAGCCGCGCGGCTTCGCTCGGGTCTTCGACGAACTTGTTTTCAAGCAGCACCGCTTCGACTTCTTGTTCCGTCAAAGGTTGGAAGCGAATCAGTTGTGCCCGCGAGCGAATCGTCGGCAGTTGCTTGTCGAGGCGTTCGCTGAGAAGAATCAGGATGCTACGCGGCGGCGGTTCTTCGAGCGTTTTTAGCAGACAGTTGGCGCTGCTGTCGTTCAGCGTGTCGGCGTCGTCGATGATCGCGACCTTGCGTCCGCCGAGCATGGGCTTGAGGGCAATTTCGTAGCACAGCCCTTCTTTCATGCGTTTCTCGTCTTCACCAATCAAGACCGAGACCGGGATGCTGCTCTTCCCCTCGGGCAGCGCGACGACGTGCAAATCGGGATGCGTGCCGGCGTCGAATAGCCGGCACGATTCGCAGCGGTTGCAGGGGGTGAGTGGATCGGTTTCTCCCTTGCTTACGCTGCGGGCTGCTAAAGACGCGCGCGTGTTCGTTTGGCAGAGCAGAGCCTTGCTCAGATGCAACGCGACGGTCCGCTTGCCGATCCCGCCGGGTCCGACGAACAGAAACGTACTCGCCAAGCGACCACGTGCAAGCGCGGTGCGGAATTGAGCGAGGACGTCAGCGTGGCCGTGGAGCATGGGGCAAGGGGTTAGGGGGTGGGGATTCGGGATTGGGGAAGATTATTTATCTCACGTTTAGCGGCGACTCGAAGAGGAGCGCTGGGAACTCTGACTCAAGGATCGCGACTTTCTAGTACCGAGTCCTTTGTACTCCGGACTTGATCGCTCAGCACGTCGATATTTTACGCGTTAAAACGTCGTGCGAGAATGCCCGAAATCTCGGACACGAGGGACTTAAAATCCCAGGAGAAGTTACTTCAATAGTTTCTGTGTTTTCCCGGAGTTCTCTCCGAAACGCTCCTCTTCGAGTCGCCGCTAAACGGGGCCACACGAAAGTGGAGCAGCTCACTCTTCCGGCGGATCCCCAACGATCCGGAGATACTCCGCCAGCTTGCTTTGCAATTGGAGCAATTGCTGCCACGGTTCGTATTCGATCACGACCAGTTCGAGCGGGCCTTTGACGCGGGCACTTTTCAGGACAGCCCGCAAACGAATGTGCAGGTAATCGAGCATCTCCGACAACTCGGCCGTTTGCGAGGGGCTCATTCCTTCGGGCAGCGCCGGCGCTTGCGGGCGATGGAGTTCGTGCTGGTAGTCGTAGTCGGGATGCCAATTCAGATGGAAATCAAAATCGCGCGGCTGAGCGACCGCACCGTGCTGGCTGGCGGTTCCTTCGCCGGCGACGGGGATGTCGGCGGGGACGGCTTGCGGCGCGTTGGGGTCGGCGTTTTGTTTGCGAATCTCGGCAATGCGTTCCGCGATCTGTTGGTCGTTGCCGAAGAGGATCACGGAGCGGCCGACGTTGATCAGATCGCCGTAGCGCAGGATGCGGAGCTGGATGTCTTCGCCGTTGACCTTGGTGCCGTTGGTGCTTTGCAGGTCGGTGAGGACGATCTTGTCCTTGTCGGCTTGAATCTTGAGATGGAACCGGCTGACCCGCTCGTCGTTGAGCTGGATCGAGTTCCCCTCTTCGCGGCCGATGGTGATGGGCGTCGTGAGCCGGTCAAAATTCCGGCCGCGATCGGCGCCGTCGAGAATTCTCAGTGTGATGTCGGGCATGGTGGTGTGTGACTGCGAGTTGGCATCGTCGGCACTGACTTGGCTAGAGCCTGTCGGCTTCTGGCGCTCAGGGCGCAATGCTCCATCCGGCCCGATGACACGCGGGCAATTGGATCCCTCCTTTGCCAGGGATCCGCCGAGTGCTTGGAATAGTTTGATTATGCTCATGGGGGGCCGAATTAGCAAATAATATGCCGACATCCGGGTTTTTTGGCCAAGATTCAATATCGGCAACCGCCGGCATTGTGCAGTAATCCCAGAGGCGAACAAGCAGTTGCCGCCTTGCGTTTTGCGGTTAATTCGTGCAGCTTGAAGCAGTTAAACTCACACAATAAATCCCAGAAGTCACGCCGTTCGCAACAGCAAATCCATGAAAATTCCCGTCATTCGCGGCCTGATCGAACGGCGAATTCTGGTCAATTACCGCGTTGATCCGGCGGTGTTGGCCGCGCAACTGCCAGCGCCGTTTCGGCCGAAGCTGTTGCGGGGCTACGGGCTGGTCGGGATTTGCCTGATTCGGTTACGCGGCGTTCGGCCGCGCGGGCTGCCGGCGTGGCTCGGGTTCAGCTCCGAAAACGCGGCCCATCGCGCGGCCGTGGAATGGGATGACGGAGGCATCACGCGCCAGGGCGTCTACGTCCGCCGCCGCGATTCGAACTCGCGCTTCAATGCGCTCGTGGGCGGACGATTGTTCCCTGGCTTTCATCATCACGCGCGGTTCACGATCGACGAAGCGAAGGATCACTGGAACGTCGCGCTGCAGAGCGATGACGGGGTCACCAGCCTGAGTGTGCGCACGCATCGCGCAGAGGGACTGCCGGCGGATTCGATCTTCTGTTCGCTCGATGAAGCGTCGGACTTTTTCGCCGCTGGTTCGCTGGGGTATTCCGACAAGCGCGAGGCAGGGGAGTATCAGGGTCTTGAACTCCGCTGCCGAAACTGGCAAGTCGAACCGCTCGCCGTGGACGAGGTGCGCAGCAGTTACTTCGACGACCAGACAATCTTTCCGCGCGGCTCGATCACGTTCGACAATGCGCTATTGATGCGCGGGATCGAACACGAATGGCATGGGCATGCGGATCTGTGTTGCCCACGACAGAAATTTGCAGCGAACTAGTTTATAGGCGTTCGCGAAAGATACCGTAGTTTAGCCGCAGCGGCTCTGCTGCTTGATAATCAAATCGCGGGATGTCTAACAAGCCGCTTTTGATCTTGTAATGCCGGACGTATGTGTGAGGTTTAATAACCCATTTCCAAGCATACATGTCAATGTAATCGTATCCTTCACGGCTGCCTAAATAGTCAAAGTATTTGCCGTGATCGTAAGCAAAATTATTCTCAAATTCGTCAAGCGTGTATTCTGTCATAAGTCCATCGTCAAATACTGGCAACGATAACCAATACCACAGTCCAAATGCGGGAATGCAGAGCAAGACAAGTCCTGCGAAAAGATTCCTCGGGGATACAGATGAGTGTCTTGTAGACATTTTCAACTCAGCGCCTTCGCCACGGCCGCCTTCGACTTCTCTAAACCAGTCGTAGCGACTTGCTGGGCATCTTGTTTCCAATACTCGGGATTGAAGAGTTCCAACGAGAGATACCCGCTGAACCCGCCGTCGAGGAGCGCGCCGAAGATTTCTTTCAGCGGCGCGACGCCGTCGCCAGGGTAGACGCGGTCGGCATCTTTGATCGCCGCGCGGTCGGGTGTGGCGGGGTAGTCGTTGATGTGAAAGACCTGCACGCCGCGGCCGCTGAGGAGTTCGAGGCCGGCGAAGTCGCTGCCCCCTTTGTAGATGTGGTAGATGTCCGGCAGGACGCACGCGTCGGGCGAACCGCTTTCGACGGCGACGAAGACCGCTTCGCCGAGCCGGCTCAGCGCTTTGCTAAAGCCCCAGACTTCGACTTGCGGCGTGACGCCGATTTCGTGTCCGATGTCGCACAACGCGCGGTAGCGTTTGGCCGCGGCGAACAGATCGAGCGACGCGTTGTTCGTCTCGCCCGTCGGCGGCGCGGCGATGCGCGTGCCGCCGAGTTGCTTGACGAGATCCATGTCCCGACGCGCGACTTCGAGCGCCGCTTTGCGCTTGTCGTCGTCGTTGACAATCCACTGAGCGAAGCCGATGGCGCTGACGACTTCGAGGCCCAGATCAGCGCAGCGTTTTTTCTGATCGGCGAGCGAGCCGCCGCCTTTGACAAACGCTTCGATCTCGCCGATCCACGGTTCGATGGCGTTGTAGCCCGCCTTGCCGGCAATGGTGATCTGTTGATCCAGCGGCACCTTCTGGCCGCGGTGGCCGTGGATCGTGCTCATGTTGAGCGAGTACTTCCAATCGGGCGCGGACCCTTCGAGCCGATTCTGCTTTTGCTTCTCGTTGCTGTCCGCGGCCGAAACCTCGCGCGTCATCTGCGGCAGCGCGAGAGCGCCGAGTCCGAGCGCGGATTGGGTCAACATGGTGCGGCGAGTCGTGGGCATCACTGGGGTTCCTTGCAAGCGTGGCTTGGTCGATTCCGATATGTTAAACCGCGGCGCGGGGGAATAACATAGGGAGAATGAAGAAGGAAGGAGTTAGAAGTTAGAAGAAAATGCGGATACAGATTTCGACAGAAGGTGACGAAGGAAACAGAGGGTTGAAAGTAATGCCTTTCCTGCGTTGTCTTCGTTTCCTTCTGTCTCATTCGCATTTGCATTTCTCAGCTTCCTCTGCTGCCTTCTGTTCAAATCGCATTTGTCTTTTCTTCTTTTTTCCCATGCCCGATAGTACAACCACCCTCGCCGAGGTTCGTTCCTGGATGACGCAATTTGTCGCCGAGCGGAACTGGGAGCAGTTTCACTCGCCCAAGAATCTGAGCATGTCGCTGGCGATCGAAGCGGCGGAGCTGATGGAGCATTTCCAGTGGATCGACATCGCCGATTCACGGCGGACCGTCGATGACCCGGCGAAGCTCGCGGCGATCGGCGAAGAGCTGGCCGATGTCTTTAGCTACACGTTGGCGCTGGCGAACGCGCTCGGGATCGATCTGAGCGAGACGCTGCGTGCGAAGATGATCAAGAACGCGGTGAAGTATCCTGTGCCGCGGGGGTGATCGCGTAAAAAAAGATCCCAGGGGGAAATCCCCTGGGCTTTGAATTGCGCTGCGGATTGTCGTAACTTATGCGACTTAGTAAAGATGAAAGTACACCGGCAGGACCTTTGCGTTGTGCAGCGCTTCGATGTATTCGATCCCGCCGCCGAGGATGATGAACCAGATCGCTTCCGAGAGATGCCGCCGATAGTTTTTCGTTCGGACGAGATGACTTTCGGGCTCGTGGTACCCGAGACTGCTCGGCCAGAAGCGCGGCACGCGCGCGACATAATCATCGAAGCCTTCGCCGTGCAACGAGCGCAGGTATTGCTCCTCGGAGCGAATCACCTGGGCATAGTACAACAGATAGACTAGACAAAAAGCCGCCGGCATTGCCAGCGTTTCGGTGATGAACATCAGGCCGAGGCCCGCGAGAAAACTAAAAAAGTACAGCGGGTTGCGGCAGAGCGAATACGGCCCTTCGGTGATCAGGCGGTCGTTCTTGTAGCCGCTGATAAAACTGCCGCACCAGCAGCGGCCAAGCACCCCGATGGCCAAAAGAATCCAGCCAATCATGCGCAGCGTATGCTCAAAGACCGGCTGGCAATGTTGCCAGCCTTCGACAGCCACCAAGAGCAAGCCGACAAATAAAATCGCTATCCCGCGCGTGAGCAAAATCCGCGTGCGCGGCAACCAGCAAGCACTCAACATTTCCGAATTCCTTGTTGTTAGGTGTGCCCTCAGGTGACGTCTTGATCAGGTACTAACAGAGGCGACCATAACAATCGGAGGCGTATTCAACCTAGAGGAATTGCCGCAGGCTTACGGGAAAGAAACATCATCGCTATTGGATTGATGCCGCGAACTTCGCGTGTGCGATATCGCACAGCGCACAAAAAATCCCAGGGGGTAAACCCCTGGGCTTTGATTATCTAGTGTAGCCAAGGTCGTAAGACCTTGGAATTTTGCCCTCGCTGCAATCCTCTGAAGTCTCACGACTTCAGCTACATATGCTTACTCCGCATTCAGCGGTTCCGGCGGTTGCGTGCCGAGTTGGCCGAGGACTTGCAGCATGCCGTTCAGATGAGCCAGCCGCGGCCCGAAGCGATCGACAAATTCGTTGAACATGAAATCGCCCGCCTGCATGTCTTCGACGTTGGCGTTCACCTCGTCGGTGATCTCTTGCAGGTACTCGGTCTGCACGCGTGCCAAGAGATCGGCCGCGAGTTTGCAATCCTTGGTCAGCCGCGGATTGGCTTGCTTCCAGTTGCTCAGTTCTTGGACCCGTTGCTTGTGCTGCATCGTGACATGGACGACGAGTTCTTCGAGGAGTTCGTTTTGGCGGTCCATGGCCTTGAGCATGTCGCGGAGCAGGCCGGTTTGGGCTTGCAGCAAATGCATCGGCGTCAATCCGGCTGGCGGCATCGCCGCGGCTTGAACATGCATCGGCGGAGGATTGAGCGTCGCGTCCAATTGCGTGAACAGCGGCGACGATGGTCGAGCGGGCTGCGGCATAAATCACAATCCATCGGAGTGAGTAGCGGCGCGGGGAATCCTGACCCCCGCCATTAACTTCGTGAAGTCTCCATCCTAATTCGTCGGCCGGGGCTTGGCTACAATTTGGAGAGAAATTCTTGAAGCGCCGCACCAGTCGGCCGCACAGCACATGACGCAAATCCTACAGCCGGGAAAGTTTTCCACGATTTCTCTAGCGAGAACGTTCAAAAAGAGATGTCAGATTCAAACCTCGACTTCCGGCGAACCCGTTGGAATCACTTTCGCTAATCTCTGGGAGCATGCGTTGTTGATCGTGGAGAGGTCCGCCAAGTTAGAAAGGAATATCAGTTTTCCAACTAACCGATGTCAGATTTCGAATGCAGTCCTGAAAGGACGACCTTGGATAGCCCAGGGTGCAGCGTGAGCGGAACCCTGGGTTAGTTCAGTTATAAAAGTGCCAAGCCCTGCAAGGGCGGCCTAATGAGATTGATTTTCAGAGCTAGGTCGTCCTTTCAGGACTTTCAATGTCATAGAAAAACATTGACCCAGGGTTCCGCTAGCGCTGCCCCCTGGGCTATCACAGGCCGTCCCTTTGGGACTAGAAAATTTCGCAGTCTATTTGCGATTCCTTGACGAGAACAAACGTCCACTTTCAAGACGAATAAAGGCCCATCTCAGCGAATCCGCGACTCCCCGCAAAACCTTTGCACCCCTTTCGCGGTAAAGTTATACTAAAGTGGTCCGATTTTCCCGCCGGTTCGGAACTCTCTGTGGGTACAAGAGTTCATCCCTACGTTTAGCGGCGACTCGCAGAGGAGCGCTCTGGTCTCAAGACAGAGTGCTGCTTCCGCTGTTGCTAACTTTCTACTTATTCGTTGAGAACGCTCCTTGGAACGACTGCGCCGATTGCCGTTTGAGTTTACCCTGCGATCGCTCGTCGCCGTGGTTTGCTTGGCGCTGGGTGTTTGTTGGCTGGGCGGCGCGTTTGACAATGCAACTCCGGCCGTTGCCGCAGACCCAATCAACGCTGCCCCGCCAAAGGCCGCGAACCAAATCCAAACCTACGACCACTTGCCCGCGCCGCAACTCGGCGCGCTCTACCCGGAGCAAGTCGTCCCGTTCGTCAAGAAATACTGCATCGACTGCCACTCGGGCAAAGAGGCCGAGGCGGAGCTTGATCTTACGAAGTACAAATCGGTGCAGGATCTGGCCAAGGATCGCCGCGTGTGGCGGCTCGTCTCGCAGAAGGTTCGCTCGCGCGAGATGCCGCCCGACGATTACGACAAGCGCCCCGCCGACCACGAAGCCGAATCGATCAGCAATTGGATCGACGCCACGATGAAGGCCGCGATCTGCCGCGGCACGATCGACCCGGGCCGCGTGACGATCCATCGTTTGAACCGCGCCGAGTACAACAACACGATTCGCGATCTGGTCGGCGTCGATTTTCAGCCAGCCGATGATTTTCCGTCGGACGACGTCGGGTATGGCTTTGACAACATCGGCGACGTGCTGGCGCTGCCGCCGATCTTGTTGGAGAAGTACCTGGCCGCGGCCGAGAAGATTATGGACAAGGCCATCGTCGTCGATGATCCGGCCAAGACCTTCGCCAATCGCCTCGATTACAAGAAGTTGCTCCCTGAAAAGGTGGGACTCGGAGCGGATGGCGAATCCAAACTCCTGATCAGCGACGGCGAGGTCTTTGGCATTTTCAACTTCCCGCGCGATGGCATGTACCAAATTCGCGTCCAAGCTTACGGCGAGCAAGCCGGACCCGATCCAGCGCGGATGACAATCATCTCCGACAGCGTTGCAAATCGAGAGCCCGAAGAACTGAAAACATTTGACGTGGCGAACGACCGCTTCAACATGCGGACGTTCACCGTGACGAAATCCTTCACGGCCGGCAACCGCCAAATCGCCGCGCGGTTTATCAACGACTTTTACGAACCGAAGGAAAAAGACGCGAAAAAAGGGGGCGATCGCAACCTGGGTGTCTCTTGGATCGAAGTTCGCGGCCCGCTCGGGCTCGATGAAAGCAAGCTCCCCGAGTCGCACAAGCGGATCATGATCGCCACGCCGCCGGCCGCGTGGCTTGATGAGAATCCGCCCACGCGTCGCCGCGGGTTCTTTGGCCGCGAATCGGAAGAGCGCCGGAAAGCCGAAGCCGCCGCGCAGCAGCGCGCCGATCAGCGCGTCATCGCGGCCAAGAAGATCATCGCGAATTTTGCGAAGCGCGCGTTCCGCCGGCCGGTGACGGACTCGGAATTGGCGCGGCTGATGAAGCTCTGGGAAACGACGTGCGTCGCCGACAAGCAGCCGTTCGAGCGCGGGATTCAAGTCGCCTGCTCGGCGGTGCTGATCTCGCCGCACTTCCTGTTCCGCATCGAGCTCGATCCGCAGCCGAACGATCCGAACTTCGTTTACAAGCTCAATGACCACGAGGTCGCGACGCGGCTGAGTTACTTCCTTTGGTCGACGATGCCGGACGACGAGCTGCGCAAGCTGGCCGACAGCGGCGAGTTGCTCAAGGGGGACAACCTCGTTCAGCAAGTCCGCCGGATGATGCGCGACCGCCACACGCAAGAGTTGGTCAAGAACTTTGGCGGACAGTGGCTGCAAACGCGGCGGCTCGAAGGGTTGAACTTCGATCAAAAGGTCTACCGCAACTTTGACCAAGCGCTGCGCGACTCGATGGACCGGGAGACGAGTCTCTTCTTTGCGACGCTCTTGGTCGAAGACCGGAGCATCCTCGAATTTCTGGACTCGGACTTTACCTTTTTGAATGAACGTCTCGCGAAGCACTACGGCATCGAGGGGATCGCGGGCGATCACTTCCGCCGCGTCGATCTGAGCGGCAACTTTGCCGAGGTCCAGCGCCGCGGCGGACTGCTCGGCATGGCGAGCATCCTCGCGCTCAACAGCAATCCCGCGCGGACGTCACCGGTGAAGCGCGGCAAGTGGATCATGGAGAACCTGCTCGGTACACCGCCGCCTCCTCCGCCGCCGATGGTGCCGGAACTGGACGACGACAACTCGGACAAAAAGAACGCGCTTACCGGAACGCTCAAACAACGCCTGGAGAAGCATCGTAGTGATGCGATCTGCGCCTCGTGTCACAAGGTGATGGACAACCTGGGCTTTGGGTTAGAGAACTTTGACGCCTTGGGGAGTTGGCGCGAAAAAGACGGCATGGAAAAGGTCGATCCGACAGGCGTTTTGCCGAATGGGACTAAGTTCAACGGCCCCAACGAGTTAAAAGAAGTCCTGAAATCCAAAAAAGACTTGTTTGCACGCTGTCTAACCGAGAAAATGCTGACTTATGCCTTGGGCCGGGGTTTAGAAGAGTACGATGAATGTACGGTGGACAAGATTGTGAAGCAGGTCGCCGCACAGAACTACAAGTTTTCGGCCCTGATGATCGCGATCGTCCAAAGCGAACCGTTTTTGCAAAAACGGGGAGCGGGAGTTCGTCCTTAACGTACGACGGACTTCCAGTCCGTCGCTGACTGTCCAATATTTCGACGGACTGGAAGTCCGTCGTACGAATGACTCCGACATCAATTTCAAAGTTTACGTTCCTTCCACGAGCACTCCCATGGCACAAGACTTCATACCTGCTCGCACAATCTCCCGCCGTACGCTGTTGCGCGGTCTCGGCGTTGGTGTCGCGCTGCCGTTCTTGGGGGCGATGGAATCGCGCGTCCCGCTGCTCGCCGCACCGGCCTCGGCCGCTGCGAAGAAGGCGATGCCCGTCCGCGCGGCGTTCATGTACGTGCCGAATGGGATGAAAATGGACGAATGGCTGCCGACCGAAGCCGGCGAGTTGCGGAACCTGCCGCCGCTATTGCAGAACCTGGCCGAGTTCAAATCGCACATGACGGTGATCAGCAACCTGGCCCAGCATCGTGCCAAGGCGAACGGCGACGGCCCGGGCGATCATGCCCGCAGCATGGCGACGTTCATGACGGGCATGCAAGCCAAAAAAACCGCCGGGGCCGACATTCGCATCGGCGTCAGCGTCGATCAAGCCGCGGCGCAGCAAGTCGGCTCGGCCACGCGCTTCGCGTCGTTGGAGCTCGGCATCGAACGCTCGCGGCAGTCGGGCGAGTGCGATAGCGGCTACGCGTGTGCCTACAGCTCGAACATGTCGTGGAAGTCCGAAAGCACGCCATGCCCGGCCGAAGTGAACCCGCGGCTGGTCTTCGAGCGGCTCTTCGGCGCGGGGGAAAAGTCGTCGGCCGAAGAATCCAAGGAACTTCGCGACAAGTATCAAAAGAGCATCCTCGACTTTGCGCTGGAGGATGCCAAGCAACTGAACAACAAGCTCGGCAAGACCGACCAGCGGAAGCTGGACGAATACTTGACCAGCGTGCGCGAACTCGAGCAACGGATCACGCGCAGTGAAAACGAAGACAAACGCGAAATCCCCAAGTACGCCAAGCCCGAGGGGATCCCGAAGAAGTATAGCGAGCACTTGCAGTTGATGCTCGACATGCTGGTGTTGGCGTTCCAGACCGATTCGACGCGGATTGCGACGCTGCCGTTCGCCAACGAAGGAAGCAACAAGAGCTACACCGAAGCCGACGTCAACGACGGCCACCACGAGCTTTCGCATCACGGCAACGACAAGGGCAAGCTCGAAAAGATCGCCCGCATCAACACGCTGCACATCCAGAACCTGGCGTACTTCCTGGGCAAGTTGAAGGACATCAAGGAACAAGACCGAAGCTTGCTCGACAATTGCATGATCGCCTACGGCAGTTGCATCGGCGACGGCAACCGCCACAACCACGACCGCCTCCCGATCGCCGTCTTCGGCCGCGGCGGGTACGCCATCAAGCCGGGCCGGCACATCAAGCTGGAACGCGAAACGCCGCTGAACAATCTCTGGCTGACAATGACCGACGTCCTCGGCGCGAAACTCGACAGCATCGGCGACAGCACCGGGCGCGTGAAAGAGATCCTGGCGTACTCGTAACAATTGATAATTGACAATGGACAATTGATAATGAGTGGATTGTCCAAGTAGATCAAAGCCCAGGGGTTTACCCCCTGGGATTCTCCTCCAGTCCACCCCATGATCTATCGCGGCCACATCCGAAACGGGCAGATTCTCTTGGACGAACCGGCGGAACTGCCGGAGGGTGCCGCCGTGGATATTGAGCTGTCGGCTCGGAATTTCGAGCAGCAAAGTGTGCGCATCACGCGGCCGGAGCGTCCGCAGCCCCTGGCAAAATTTCAACCGCTCGAAATGCCGGGCGAATCTCTGGCCGACGAATTGGTGCGTGAGCGACGTTAATGCATGCCGAACTATTTCCTTGATTCATCGGCGCTCGTGAAACGCTACCGGCGGGAGGATGGCACCGAGCGCGTCGGCGAGTTGCTCGATACCGCGGAACGTGTCATCGTTGCTCGGTTGACGGAATTGGAAGTTTCGGCCGCGATTGTCCGCCGCAGCCGGGCGACGAATCTCTCGGAGCAGTTGCTGACACTGATCCTTGCTGCGATCGATCACGATCTTGCACAAACATTCGAAATCGTCGAGTTGGAGCTTCCCGTTTTTCAACGCGCAGTCCAATTGACGCGCAAGCACAAACTTCGCGCGGCTGACGCAATCCAACTTGCTTGCGCCCTCTTCGCTGCTGACGAGATTCCCCAACGCGATTTGACCATCATGAGCAGTGATCAAGAATTGAACGCCGCGGCGTTGGCTGAGGGTTTGAACGTAATCGACCCGACCCAATTTTAAGTTGGTTTCTTGTCAGGGCCATTCTCATGCAAAAACTGCTGATCGTCCTGGCGATCCAGTTTTGTCTCCCGGCCTGCAGCGCGCTGCTCGCGCGGCTCAGCCCCAGCGCCGCCGCGTGGCATCTGGAAATCTATGCCGTGCTGGTCAACACGGCCATGTTCGGGTTCGCGCTTGGGCTGTTGCCGAAGCGCTGGCCGTGGATCGTGGGCATGCTCGGCTTGATCGCAGCGTACGCGCTCGCGTGGCTGCCGGCGTATTTGGCGAAGCAACCCACGGGCCTCACCGTGCTGCCCGACCACTTCGTCTGGCCGTACTTCGAGTACCTCGCTTGCACCGCGGCGGGCGTCGGGCTCGTCTGCGGGTTTTTGTTTCAGGACTACGCGCTCGTCAGCGAGCTCCCCGCCGAGCAATGGGGCCACGCCGCGCCGCACTGGCAGTTCCGCCTGCCGGACCTCTTTTGGGCGACGGGCTTGATCGCGTTTGTCACCCTCGGGTTGATTTCGTACTACCGCTTCCGGCCCGCGCCGCCGGAGGATTTCGACGACCTCTTTGTCCTGAGCGGCGGCGATTATGTGTACGCGTTGTTGGGGCTGCCGTTTTTTTATTACGTGCTGCGGCCGGGGATGAATTGGCGCTGGCTCGCGTGGTGGGGACTCGGCATGCTATTGGCCGTGCTCGTCCTTCAGCCGACACTGGCGTACTTCGGCGCGGGCCTGGATTGGCTCTTTTTCGTCGCGAGCCTGGCGCTGCTCGGCCTCGGCTCGGCGCTGCTTTATCGCTGGGCCGGGCTGCGCATCGTCGATTACAAGACGCGCAACTTCTGGGCCTACGAACGGCCGGGAAAACGTTAGTAGTGTGGGCTTCAGCCCACGCGTCATTAGCAGCCCGACGCGTAAGCGAGGGAGTGAAATGCAGGACCACGGAGTCACGGAGAGCACGGAGGATCACGGAGAAAGGCAAATACGAAGACGAGCCACAGATAGACACAGATGGGACACAGATAAGACAGAATGCTGAAGCATTTTGAAGCCAGGAAGTCTTTTTTCTCTGAATTTATCTGTGTGAATCTGTGTCCATCCGTGGCTTGTCTTTTTGCATTTGTATTTCTCTTCTCCGTGCCGCTCCGTGTTCCTCCGCGTCTCCGTGGTCTTGCCTTTTTTGACGTGTGGGCTGAAGCCCACACTACTAACGCGCGAATTGCTAGCGAAATCGATCTAGGGCCAGGGGCGGCGATTCGTTTATACTCCACGCGAATTCCCCCCGGTCATTGACCGGGGGCTAAGGGGAATCAACTTCGCGAGACAAGCCATGCGCATCATCGCCGTCATGAATCAAAAAGGGGGCGTCGGCAAGACGACCACCGCCGTGAACCTGAGCGCCGCCCTCGCCCGCAGCGGCCAGAGCGTCTGCTTGCTCGACATGGATCCGCAGGCGCACGCCTCGCTGCACGTCGGCGCGATGCCGGGCGATGCCCCGACCATGTACGACGTCCTCACCGGCGACACGACACTCGCCGAAGCCCGCAAGCAAGTCGACGAGAACCTCTGGGTCATCGGATCGCACATCGATCTGGCCGCAGCCGAGGTCGAACTCGTCGGCATTGTCGGCCGCGAGGTGATCCTGCGCGACAAGCTGGCCGAAGACACGCGCGCCGACGGCGCGCCGGATTTCGATTACCTGATCATCGACTGCCCGCCATCACTCGGCGTGCTGACGCTCAACGCGCTGGCCGCCGCGGACGAGGTGCTCCTGCCGCTGCAGCCGCACTTCCTGGCGCTGCATGGCTTGAGCAAGCTCCTGCAGACGATCGAGCTGGTGAACAAACGGATCAACGATCGCTTGAAGTTAACCGGCGTGGTGATGTGTTTGTTCGAGAGCGGCACGCGCCTGGCGGGCGAAGTGACTTCCGATGTCGAGAGCTTCTTCCAGGCCCAGCCGAACCGCCACCGCAGTTGGGCGAGCGCCGTGACGTTCCCAACGCGCATTCGCCGCAACATCCGCCTGGCCGAGGCACCGAGCTTTGGCCAGACGATCTTCCAATACGCCGGCGACAGCCACGGCGCGCACGACTACGCGGCGCTGGCGGAGAATCTTCTGGCGATGCACGAAGCAAGTGTTGCCGTGGCGTAGGTGCGGCTGTGCCGCACAAACGTGAGACGTAGTTCGTCAGAAAAAAATCTAGCACGGCAGCACGCCCTGGCACGCAGAGAGTTTTTGTGTTGGAGAGTCAACTCTTTGCCCGGCACAGCCGGGCCTTCGAATCAGAGAGATTTTGCCACAAAGAAACGCAAAAGACACAAAAAAATTCAATTCAGATTTTGCCGCACGAAAAGCAAAGAAAACAAAAAAGAAGAATTCAAAACCTGAAGTAGCGAAGCCGCGGCACTTCGCTCTTTGATCCCTTTTTGTGTTTCTTGTGTCTCTTTGTGGCTCAACTCTCCCGCAGTTGTCAAATTCTCTTCTTTGCTTTTTTTGCTTTCTTTGCGGCAAAAATCTCTCCTGCATTTTCGCGGCTCGTGATTCACCAGCTTGTGCGGCCGCGCTTGCGGCGCAATGAAGTCAGCAGCGTTTTTTGTCGCCCTCGCTAACGCTACGCGCCTACAAAAAACGGCGGCACAGCAGATCGTCCAACGTCTGGCCCAGCGTGCTCTGTAGGTGCGGCTGTGCCGCACAAACGTGAGACGTAGTTCGTCAGATAAAAATCTAGCATTGCAGCACGCCCTGGCACGCAGAGAGTTTCTGCGTTGGAGAGTCAACTCTTTGCCCGGCACAGCCGGGCCTACTCCAGATCATCCAGTGTTTGCCCCAGCGTCAGTTCGTCGAAGTAGGCGACCGACGTTTTTTCGCCGAGGACCGCGCCGAAGCCGGTCAGCGTGAACTCACCGAAGTCCGCATACAGATCGCGCACGACCTCTTGGGACTTAAGCGACGCCAGATTGTCGGTGATCGTCAGCGACGCGCCGAGCGTGTTGCCCGGGCCGCCGTGGTAGCGATACGACGGGCCGCCTTTTTCGGTGGGGCCGAACTTGCCGTCGTGGGCCAACTGCACGCCGAGCGGGCCGGCACCTTGTTTCTTCCAGGTAAAGCGAATGTAGCGGTACTCGCCCGGGCCGGGGTTCTGGCGAATCTTGAAGTTCCAGCCGGGCAGGTTCGGCTGTCCCTTCAGCGGCGGGCTGAACTTCAGCGCCGTCTTGCCGCGCGTCGCGCTCTGCGGATCGAGACTCGCTTCACCTTTGCCCAGACCGCTGTTGAGCTTGCCCGGAAAGTCGTTATCTTCGTCGAACAACACGACGCCATGTTTCTCCGCCGGCTTCTCGCCCGCGACGACGCGCAGCGCGAGGGGCAGGGCCGGAGCACGCGCGCCGCTGGTTTGCGGGCCGGGTGTCGGCTGCGCCTGCGCGACGAGCTTCACGTCCTTGAGCGCGGCCTTCGCATCCTTAAAAGGTAGTCGCAACGGTAGCTTGAACTCGGTTTGCTCCGCGGTTAGATCGACCAGCGGCGCGGGGAGGTCCTTCGGCCAGCCTTCGACCGTCACGCGCACGGGCCCCGCTGCTCCCGCAGTGCGTTCGATCTTGCCGACGAGTTCAAGCGTCTCACCCGCGCCGGCGCGGACGTCGGCCGGCTTCTTGGGATCGAGTTTCGTCTCGAGCGCGATCTGCAGTGGGTAGACGGTTTTCGGCGTCGCGATGGTCGTCGTCGTGACGGCGAGGACGCGCTTGCCGTCGGGTGAGAGGAGTTCGCCGCGCAGAGCCAATTGATACTGCTCCTGCGCGAGGTCGCTCGGCACTTGCAGTGTGACGCTGCCTTCGGTCGCATCGGCCGCAAGTTCGGTTTTGCCGGCGAGGCGGAACATCTTCTCGCCGGCGGGAACGGTTTTGTCTTGGTTGCGTTCTTTGATCGTCTTGGTTTGGCCCGGTTGGTTGGTGAGGAGCGAAAGCCGCACGGGGCCTTTGGCTTTGTCGGTTCGCGTGAGCTTCACCGGCAGTTTGATTTCGCCGCCGCGCGGAAGTTGCGCGGGTTCAGCGGACCAGTCGAGGGTGAAGGGCGTTTCGCGGTCGCTGCTGATGACAGCAAAGTTTGAAGCGATCGCGACCGAACTCCGATTCAGCGGCGACGGCTCGTGCAAGATCGGTGCCGCCGCCGAGAATTCCTTTTCGCGGGCCTGCGCGAAATAGTAATAGATGTTGAACTTGCCTCCCGGCAGGAGAAATAATTCCTCGGTATTCCCCGCGGCGATCGAAAAAGCCAGCTTATCGGAATCGGGGTCCGGAATGAAATCGAGCTTGCCCGAATAATTTTGGCGATTCAATTTGATTTTTGAGATAACCCGAGAACCTTGCGGCGAATAAGCGACCAGCTCGTTCCAAGTGGCGGTCACCGCCGGCGCTTTGGCCTCGGTGACTTGGATATTGTAGACATACTCCCAACCGCCTCGGCCGAGCAAATCCTTGATCGCCACGGTCAGTTGATTCATCCCCTTGGGAATGGTGTACTCTAGTGTTGGGTCGGCGGACTTTGCCGCATCGTCGGCCGACATGAGTTGCTTTTTGCCAGCGCTATCGTAGAGCGTGAGTACGGCATCGACAGGGGAGTCGGCTTGCGCGGCGAGCACCGCAAAGCGCAAGGTCTTGCCCGGTTCCACGTCGATCGTCCAACGGTCTTCTTCCCCCGGCTTGGCGAGAATCCCATTCAAGCCCAGGGGCACAGCGCGGCGCTCGTTTGCAGGGTGTTCCCATTTGGTTGTTTCGTCGCGCTGCGCTTCGGCGGCTTGGAGCAAACCGGACAGCCGGTGCGACATGCTGGGCCACGCCCGCGGGCCGTGGCCGTCTAGCGCGTCGGGGTTTATCATGCGAATCGAACCATCGTCATAAAAATCCGACCAGCGAGTTTCGCTGCTGTTGGCATCTTTAGAACCAATGACCAGCGGGTAACGCTGAGTGACATTCTCGTACTGCCCCACTTTCACCCGATACGTCCCCGGCGCTTCGCCTTTGAAAAGCGCGTCGTGCCATTCGACGCGGTAGTCGCCGTCGCTGGGGAGGACGAAGCTCAACCGCGCGTCGCCGTCGGCGGTGCGCATGGTTTGCGCCCAGGCGAGTTGCACTTTGCGTGAATCGTAGAGATGAATCACCGGCTTGAGTTTGCCGCCGAGCCGGCGGGCTTCGATTTCGACTTGGACGCGCTCGCCTTTCTTGCCCGTGAAGACGGCGCTGTGCGTTTGATCGCCGGTGAGTGTGCCGTGGATCGCGGCGGGAAGCGTTTCGAGCTTCAAGTCCGGCGCGTACGCGACCGGTGTGAGGTCGTCGATTGGGACGCCGATCGGGCCGGCGAGCATCGTGCCGTATTCGATGTAGACGATCGTCAGCGCGTTGCGCAGTTCCTTGCAAAGTGTTGCCGGCAGGTTCACCGTCCACCGCTGCGTGTTCTCGGCGTCGGCGGTCATGGCGAGCGGTTGCGATTGGCCGAGGATCCAGAGCCGCGGCGGTTGGTCCTGGTCAAACCCAGCGGCTTTGCTGTCGAGTTCCGCGCCGGTGATGATCAACTGGCGGTCGCCCGGGTCTTTGCCGACGGCGACGGTAATCGCGGGCAAGTTTTGCGCGACGGCTTGCTCCGCCGCGAGCGCGGAGCAAACGAGAACCAACAGCGTGAGAACTAACCGCGGCATGATCGGGTCCTTGGGTGAGTGCGAGGCGGCAAGGGAGCAGGGCTTCGCAGCGTTGGGTTTAGGTTGGGGGCACTCGCCGCAGCGAGTGCGAATTGATCCAAATGGCGGGGCGATACAAACACTGGCCGAGCCAGGGGCACCTCGATTCAAACTCCCTCCAAGCAGGAACCGTTATTGTGTTCGACTGCGGCGCGGGACTCAAGCATTTTCAGAGATCGGCTGGAATGATGGAATGATCGCCGTCCTTTTAGGGCGTGCTCAGTAGCGGCGGCACCGCCGCGCAGGCCCGGCTGTGCCGGGCGCAGAGCGAACATTCCAAGTCAAAAAACTCCCGCAGGCAGCAAGCGCGGTCGAAGCCACGTGGCCGCCAAAGTTCTCGCCGCAATCCAACCGCCACGTTTGTGCGGCACAGCCGCACCTACGATTCGCAAATTGGGCCAACTTGGGGGTTGATTTTGTGCCACGGAGTGTGTTCACATGAACACTGCGTGTGTCGCTACAGGAAGGCTGCGGCCGGGGTTGGGATGCTGTATTGAGTACAGGGTACAGGGTACTGAGTACAGGGTACTGAGTACGCCGTGCTCGGCACAGGCACGGGTGGAGCCAGGGACCAGAGGCACGGTACGGGACGCGGCAAAGAACAGGAGAGGGCGAGCCAAAACACGAAACGGAGGGACGCGAAAAAAGCCCGGCGCTGGTTGCCTTTTAACGCAACACGAAAAAATAGCGCGCGGCGCGCTTATTCCGGGAAAACCGGACAGCGTGAATGCAGGGCTGTGGTATTGCCGCGAGAAAACAAAGGTCGAGCGACGCATTGTCCCGTTAAAGAGGGACAACGCCCGTCGTCAGATTCGCGTTTTTTTCGCGTTTAATGTCGTTTATTTGCGTATTTTCGGATTTTTTCGCGTTCTTTTTCGTGATTTTTTCGCGTTTTTTTCAGCGTTTTTGCTTCGTTTTTTCTGCAATTTTTCGCGTTATTCCAGTGTTTTTCACGAGTTTTCCAGAGTTGTCCACTTTTTACAAATGTGCGCAACGAAATTTCTCGGCGCGCCAATACTGTCTTGTCCGAGTGTCGTTCCTGCTCGGCTGCGGAGGATGCGGCGGCACAGGTGAGGTTGAAGCACCTGCCACGAAAACGGGCCGCGCTTTCGGCGCGGCCCGTGGAGTGGATTGCAGTAGGCTCGGACTGGAAGTCCGAGTTACTTTTTACTTCGGTTCCATGTGCTCGATGACTTGGTCGACGAGTTTGTAATCCCGGGCTTCCTCGGCCGACATGAAGCGGTCGCGGTCGGTGTCCTGCTCGATCTTTTCGATCGAGTGGCCGGTGTGCTTGAGCAGGATTTGGTTGAGCTTTTGCTTGATGTTTCGGAATTCCTTGGCGTGGATCATGATCTCTTCGGCGGTGCCCTGCATGCCGGCGAGCGGTTGGTGGATCATGATCCGCGAGTTCGGCAGGGCCCGGCGCTTGCCCGCGGCACCAGCGGCAAGGAGCACGGCACCCATGCTCGCGCATTGGCCGATGCAGTAGGTCGCGACGTCGCAGGTGATGAACTGCATCGTGTCGTAGATCGCTAGGCCCGCGGTGACGCTGCCGCCGGGGCTGTTGATGTACATGTGGATGTCGGCTTTGGGGTCTTCGGATTGCAGGTGGAGCAATTGCGCGACGATGCTGTTGGCCAGATCGTCGTTGACCTGTTGGCCGAGGAAGATGATGCGGGACGAGAGGAGGCGGCTATAGATATCCATCGCCCGCTCGTCGCGGCCGCTTTTTTCGATCACAAACGGAATGAGTGTCATGTTTCGGTAGTGCTTTTGAGTGATGAGTTGAGAATGTTTTGTGAGTTCAGCGAGCGGCGGCCGTCAGGCTGCCGGTTCTGAGCCGGGGACGTGAGTCCCCGGATGAAGTAGTGAAGACATTGCGACGTTTACTTGTCATCATCCGGATCGCCATCAGGATTGACCGGCGGCTTGGTGATGACGTCATCGACGATGCCGTAGGCTTTGGCTTCTTCGGCGGTGTAGTATTTGTCGCGGTCGGTGTCCTTGGCGATTTTTTCGACCGGCTGGCCGGTGTGGCGGCTGATGATGTTGTTGAGGATTTCACGTTTGCGGAGGATTTCGGTCGCTTGGATTTCGATGTCGCTGACCTGACCGCCGACTTGGCCCCACGGTTGGTGAATCATGACGTTCGAATGCGGCAGGGCGAATCGCTTGCCCTTGGTGCCGCCGACGAGCAGCACGGAGCCGCCGCTGGCCGCGATGCCGATGCAGTAAGTTGCCACGGGGCAGCTCAGGATCTGCATCGTGTCGTAGATCGCCAGTGTCGCGGTGACACTGCCGCCGGGCGTATTGATGTAGAAGTGGATGTCTTTTTTGCGGTTTTCACTTTGCAAGTAGAGCATCTTCATGACGACTTCGTTGGCGTTGCCGTCGTAGATTTCGCCTTGCAAGAAGATGATCCGGTTTTCGAGCAACAGATCGCCGATGGTCATCTGACGCTGGCGTTGATAATCGCGCGCGTTCCAAATCGGCTGCGGAGGGACAAACAACTCTTTCATGGGGTCAAATCCTGCGGTGAAAATCGGGTTCAAATCTACCAAAGCCCAGGGGTTTAACCCCTGGGAGATTTTTGAGGCATGTATCGACAAGGCACAATGTTCCGAACTCTTGTGGAGAGTAGCACTTGCGCCGCGTCTAGTTGTGTCCATCCTGATGCTTGCGGGGGTAGGTCGTCAAGCCGTGTTTGCGAAACGGCAAACCCTTGGCAGGTGGATGGCGTACACTGGAGTACGGAGCAACCGAGGGCGTTGGTTCAGTCCGAGGTCCTCCTGGCATCAGTTCTGCTACAAAGCACTTCGTAGTTCGCTCATCGAATGTTCGTTTCTTAACCCACACGAGGTTTCTAATGCTCATCCAAGTCAACACGGACAATCACATCCAAGGTAGTGAAAAACTGACGAAGTATGTGCAAGCCGTGATTCAAGATTCCCTGGCGAGGTTTGCCGAACGAGTGACGCGCGTCGAGGTGCATCTGCACGACAATAATAGTCATGCCAAATCTAGCGACAACGACAAGCACTGCGGGATCGAAGTGCGCATCGCGGGACTTGAACCAATGAATGTGTCGCACCAAGCCGGCGAGATCGATCAGGCAATCGACGGGGCGACAGAAAAGATGGTGACGTTGTTGGATCGGCATCTCGGCAAGCTGAGCCAAACCAAGGGCCGCGTGTCGCATGCGGGACCGCAGGAGTAACGCAGCATTCTTGTTTTGGGGCCAGGGGCGGTTCTTGATATAATCCGAGCATGAGTTCATCTTCGCTCAATCTGCCACAGACAACCCCACCAGCGTTAGCGGGAGTAGCTCCTGCTAACGCTGTGGGTCATTCTGCGCAATTGATTCCGCAAAGCCGTCTCTGGCCAATCACCGTCGAGCAATACCATCAGATTGCCGAGCATGGGATCATCCATGAAGATGAGCCGGTGGAATTATTGGAAGGGTTGCTGTTTCGCAAAGGGGAATATTTTCCTGAGTATCGGAACATTCACGATGTTCAACAGAGCGATGGCTCGTGGTTAATTCCAATCGAGCGGCTCTATCCACTTTCGGTAGAACAATATCACCAAATGGCAGAGGTTGGCATTCTGAAAGATGGCGATCCGGTGGAACTCTTGGAGGGGCGGCTAATAAAAAAAATGACTAAGAATCGACGGCATAGCCATGCGACCAGTCAACTTCGCCGACAGATCGAAAAACAGTTGAGCGGCAATTTGTTCCTTGATTCTCAGGAACCAATTGTGTTACCTGACAGTGAGCCAGAACCTGACTTGATTGTTGTTCGGGGTGACATTCAACAATTTAAGCACAGCAAACCAACAGCTTTGGATGTCGCCCTGCTGATCGAAGTTTCGGACAGCACTTTGGTTTACGACCAGAACGGAAAATTGCGCATTTATGCCGCAGGCCTTGTCGCTCACTATTGGATTGTCAATCTGGTTGACGATCGCGTCGAGTGGTATTCGGATCCCTCGGGCGGTACTCCCGAAACGGCCACTTATCGTAAGTGCGACTACTTCCCGCTCGGCAGGATTCTGGTCTTTCCGTTGGATGGAAATGAGCTGCGCGTCGTAGTCGATGAGAAGCTAATTCCGATCGAGTAGCATGCGCATGAAAAACCCTCCGTCGAAGTTGACGGAGGGCTTGGTGATGAATTTGGGTTGTAGTTTGTCACTTACCGCGAGCCGTTCCAGGTTCCCCGGGCATTGTTTGCTCCGGCCCACTGGCCGCCGAATTGGCTGCCGTCGCCGGTGACGCGGAACGTGAATCCGCCCGATTCATTCCGCAGTCGCCAGGTCCCGTAGACGCCGACCTTTAGCTCCGGGGCGGGTGTGATGTAGGCGTAACGAACGTCAGTGAGTAAGCCGGTCTCGCCATTGCTCAACGTGTAGGTTCCGGAATTGCCGTTGAGTTGAACTGTGGCGTTGACGACAAAAGTGCCGGCGTTGTCTTGGTAGGTTGTATTCCAGGTCGAGTATTGGACGTCATTGATGTCGGCGGCGTTGACCGAAGTCGAAACTAGAGCGAGCAGGGCCACAGCAAGAAATTGGGCAAAGCGTGTCATGATAAGTCCCTTTTTGTTAGCGTTTGAGCGGTTGGAGAGATGTTCGAGCATTTTTCGAAGTTGCTTCCTGAACACTCCTCAAGGCGTAACAAGCGGGGACACCCGGACACCAATTCCGCGCGATTTCGCCAATCAACCCGCAATCCGCAGCAAACTCGCGAGAAAACCACGCTTATTGGCTGCGTTTCTTGGCGATTAGAGCCAGGAGCGCCTTCTGCGGATCGGCGAACTTTTGGATCCCTTCCTTCATTAACGTTTCTTCGAGGTGTTGCGGACTGACTTTGGCATCGATGTCGGCAAGAACGTCAGCCGGCGGGAGTTGCTCGACTTGGCGCGTGATCGTCACGCCGGAAGTTTGCACGGCGTCGTTGGTCGCCGGTGGATTGGTTTCGATGTCGCTTCCGGCAAAGGCGAGCACATACTTGTACGGCGGATCTTTGGGGTTTTTGGTGCCGGTGCTGGCGAAGATCATTTCTTGAGCGAGCGGCAATTTTTTGTCGGCCCAGAACTTTTTGTTCTCGGCCCATATCCGCTTGGCGTTGACGATTCCGACTTGTCCCTGCGCGGCGGCGGAGAGCGTCGGGACATGCTTTTCAGTGTACTGATCGACACGCGAGACGAAGATGCTGTAGACGCTTTTGAATTTGCTCAGATCAGCACGCCGCTGCGCGCCGCGCCAAATATTGTCGCGGGCGATTTTGTACTGGCGCTCGGAAAAGATCAGCGTCACGTTGAGCGAAACCCCGGCGGCGCAGAGTTCCTCGAGCGCGTCGAGTCCGGCGGGCGTGGCGGGGACCTTGATCATGCGGTTCACATGGCCCGTGTTCCATTTCTTGCCGAGTTCGATGTACTGCGCGACGCGTTCGGCATGCGGCATGTTCCGCCCCGGGTCTTCGATCAACGGATCGAGTTCAAAGCTTACATACCCATCGTTGCCACTGGTTTGTTGATAAACCGGTAGAAAGACGTCTTGGGCGAAGCTCACTAACTCATCCGTCAAATGCCACGCGATGCGATCGTCGTCTTGACCTTTTTGCAGCATGGCATCAATCCGCGAATCGAAGCGGCCGGTTTTGATTAGATCCGAAACGATCACCGGATTCGACGTGGCACCTGTCGCGCCGAGTGCGCGATTCGAACGCACCAAGTCAGGATCAATCGAATCGAGCCACAGTTTCGTGCCACAGGCGATCAAGCTTTCAAGCGGTGTAGACATGGTAAGAACATCCGGAGTTTGAGCGTCAGTCACAGTTCCAATTCATCCAAAGACGCGGAGCGAATCCGCTGCTTCTCTCACAGTATGACAATCTTCCGTCTGGGAATCGAATGCGGCAATTTCTACGCTAGCAAACTTGCTTGATTTAAGATGGTGATTGTCACGAAATACGGGCAATCTAGGAAAGAAAATTCTTTTTGGGGGCTTTTAAGGATTATTCCTATTGTAAGGCCAGCGGCTTGGACGATTTTCATTGAGTGAAACCGGAAACGGACTGCGTTCGCGTTGCGGAAGCAGTCAATTCGCTCAGGGAGGGTTCGCTGTGACACGGATGCAACAACTTTTGCTAGCGGGATTGATCGGTTGCTGGCTTGCCGAAGCAAGTTCGGCCTGGGCCGCTCCAGATACGGTGCGCGCAGGCTCGATCAAATCCACGGCGCAACCGACTCGGGCGGCATCGACTGATACTGTAAACACCTACAATCCCACGTTGCTGGCGCGGCGGCAGCCGCAGCCGATCATGGCCGAAGAAATTCCGCCGGCCCACCGTGAACCCGAGTTGGCTCCGATGAACTCCAGCAATGGGTCGCTGTTGGACGACTTTGCCCCGCCGAAGCCCATTCTGCCGGCGTCGCCACTGGTGGAGAATCCAATCATGGACGATGCGGACTTGGCCAATATGCCGGCGGAGCCGTGGAGTTCTGGTTCGTGGTTCCGCTCTGGCAGTCATTATGCCGAAGTCGACTTCTTGGTCTTTGAACGGCAACGGCCAAAACGGCGGCGTGAAGTCATCGCCACCGATTTGGCTATTCCGGGACGCGGCCTGTCGACTTATAACACGACCTTTGGTAATGAAGCCGGGGTGCGCGCGACCTTGGGGCAAAATCTCTTTCGTGACTATCTCAATCGCGATCACAGCGTCGAAGCCACTTTTACCGGCGTCAATCAATTCCAAAGCGACGACGGAATCCGCGGGACGGTCGCCAACAGCTTGACCACCGCTGGGATCGTTGGGCTGAATTTTTCGGACACCGTCACCTACAACCACACCAGCAACTTTCTCAGTTACGAAGCCAACTATCGCATTCGGACACGGCTGGAGCGCGATCGGATGCTCATGGGCCCGGATGGGTCTTGGACTCGGCAATACACTCACGGCCATACATTTTCGGTTTTAATTGGCTTGCGGCATGTGACCATCGATGAAGAATTCTTATTGCTCGGCCGCCGAGACAATGTTTTAGAATCGACCTATGGCGGAAATTATCGCGTCCATGCGGAGAACGATTTACTCGGGGCTCAGATCGGCGGCGAACTCCGCAGTCAATATGAAACCTGGTCTTGGGGTGTCCTGGGAAAAGCAGGTGCCTACGTCAATTTCTCCGAGGTCAATCATCTTGTCACTTCAGCGACTGTCCCAATCTATGGCGCGCAGCCAGCGTTGCAAGATTCGGCGTTCGTCGGCGAGTTCCGCGTGTTTGGCGCGTACAATCTTTCACCGAATTGGACACTTCGCTCGAGCTTCGACATGATCGGCATCGCTGGATCCGCACAAGCTCCGTATAACGTCGATTTCAATTTGAGCCCCGAACCCGATGTGAACAATCACGGCTTCGTGATGCTGATCGGCATGTCGTTCGGGATGGAATTCGTCTGGTAATGTTGGCGAAGCTGTGTAGAGCAGTTTGATTGGAGCTGGCTATTCTACTGGGATGCGCTGCTTGGTGTTTTCTCAACCGATCGCAGGCAGCCGCCTCTAATAATTGCTGCGCGAGCCAAACCCGCGCAGCATCAGCGCGCCGACCACAACGGTCAGGGCGAGCGCAATGAACCAGTCTTGGTGGTTCCAACTGCAAACCCAATGGGTTAAAAATCGGGAGGTGTCTTTGATCGTTTCCATATAAGCGTTCGACTCTTGAATGTGATTGGTCCGCGTCGCACGGCTGCTGACGACCCGCAGGTTCCGTGATCGACGGAACTTCGCAGCTTGGAAAATCTACGTCACCGCGGCCAGGATAACGCCGAAACGTCGCGGATCGCCCCAACTTCTGGTCGGCACAATCCAAATAACCGGAAAAATAGGTCCGTTTGCCGGCGGTTCTGGCGAACCGGCGGACTTGCGAATCGCTCGTTGTCTCGTATAATCCATGATTCACGATTTGCCCCAGTTTGCGTTTCTTGCCAGCGAAATCTGCTCCAAGTGACGCCGACAAACCAGGCAATTCGCCGATGTTGGGGGTGTAGCTCAGTTGGTTAGAGCGCCAGCCTGTCACGTTGGAGGCCGCGGGTTCAAGTCCCGTCACCCTCGTTTTGTCAGA
>JBGSSS010000039.1:0-5624 GCA_041736895.1 Pirellulales bacterium | reverse complement strand
CGGCGCGGTTCGTCGCTGCGCGATTCGGAGCCGCGTGGTTCGGAACTGCGAGGTTCGTCGGTGCGTTCAACTCTTGCTTCCGATTCGAGGGGTTCCACGGTTCGGCCGCCAGTGGCACTGCGATCATCACGGCTGCGTCCTTGATCACCCCGTGCTTCATTACCACGCGAGCGATCACCACGGTCGCGTCCGCCGCGACTGCGTCCTCCCCGATCACCTCCGCTTCGGCCACGATCATCGCGGCCGCGCTGTTCCCCGCTTCCGGAATCACCACGCTCAGAGCGAGGACGTTGTTCGCGCGGCTCGCGTTCTTCTGATTGGGTCTCACCGTCTGCCGTCGAGCGCGGTTTGACCCCGCCCATCAACGGCGGTTCGGTGTCGCCCGGTCCGCGCACGGCGCGGACGACTTCGACCCCGCCGATGGAAACGGTGGCCGAGACCTTGGACTCAACCTTGGGTGACTGTTGACTGGCCCCGGCATCGCTGACACTGATGCCCAAGTTCTCCGCCAGTGAATTCCAATCCGCAACCGGCGGAGGCGCGATGGGTTTCGGTGCCGCGGGCGCAGGACGCGGGGCTGCCGGCTTCGCGGCAACTGGCGGCGGAGCAAGCGGAGCAGCGGCCGACGCATCGACGCCTAAATCGGAAAGCAAATCGGACCACGGATCATCATTCGGCGAGCTCATAAAACGACCTTAAAACAACGTTGACTGCAAAAACCGGCCGTGCCGGATTGAATTTCATGATCGCCAAGGCCCTGTCAGCCCAGCGCTTACTCACCCTCGGGAATCGCTCAATTATAGGAATTCGCGGCAGTTCTGAGAAGCCACGGCGGTCGCAGGTTATGACGATTACCGGCGGCCAATCCATTCCTATTTCTAAAAAGGAAGAAGGAAAAAGGGAAAAGGTAGTCTTATCCACCTTTTCCCTTTCTCCTTTTCCCTTTCCGCGATCGCCGACCGATTCCCTGCTGACTTGGCAGAACCCCAGCCTATTCGCCACCGTAACGCTAAGAGGCACACGTTACGAGCTGCAGAAGCGATGGTCGCCTTGAACGTGCAATCTTGGTTTCCTTCGTGTTAGCCGACCGGATTCTCATTCAGCTCGCTTCCGACATTGAGTATGCTGAAGCCGACCTGCACGGATCGGTTGAACCCCTCGCGCAAGAGCAACGGCCATGGACCACGGTCAAATCCCGCCTGCCAATCCGGCCAACTATCCCGCCGTCGAAGAAGTCGAACTGCGCGGGCATATCATCGACAGCCTCATCCTGCCCAAGGTGCTGGACGTCGTCATTGCGTTTGGCGGGATCTATACGATCAAGAAAATCACGATCGGCGCAACGCGGCAAAATCCGAGCCATGCGCTGGTCGAAGTTCGCGCACCCAACGAAGCGATGCTGGCTGCAATCCTCGCGCAACTCGCCGATCATGGTGCCGTCTCGACAACGCAACATGACGCGCAACTAGTCACGGCCGATGTCGCGGGGGCCTTTCCCGAAGATTTTTATAGCACGACGAACCAACGGACTGAAGTTCGGCTCGAGAATCATTGGCATCCGGTCACGGATCAGGAAATGGATTGCGGCATCGTCGTCGATCCGGCAACGAAGGCCGCACGCTGCATCGCGATGACCGATGTCGAACTCGGCATGCAAATCGTCTGCGGCCATGCGGGGACGCGCGTTTTTCCGGAGGACCTGAAACACGCGAAGCAAGGGTTCGAGTTCATGAACAGCGCTGTCTCGACCGAGAAACCCAAGGGCGTTGCGATTCGCCAGATCGCGCAGCAACTCTTTGACACGAAGCGCCGCGGCGGCAAGAGCTTGCTCGTCGGCGGCCCGGCAATCATTCACACCGGCAGTGCGCACTATGTCAGCGAGTTGATCAAGAAGGGGTACCTCAATCGGCTCTTCGCTGGCAACGCGCTGGCGACGCACGATATCGAGCAATCGATCTACGGCACAAGCCTGGGCGTCGATCTCAAGGAAGGCGAATCGGCCGAGGCGGGGCACGAACATCACCTGCGCGCGATCAATCGCATCCGCCGCGCGGGGAGCATTCGCGCCGCGGTCGACTCCGGCATCATCAAATCCGGCATCATGTACGAATGCGTGAAACACAACGTCGAGTTCACGCTCTGCGGCAGCATCCGTGACGACGGACCGTTGCCCAATGTCATCACCGACACACTCGAAGCGCAGCGGATCATGCGGGCGCAAGTGCGCGACATCGATTTCTGTCTGATGATCGCGACGACGCTGCATTCGATCGCTGTGGGTAATTTGCTCCCGGCTTGGGTCAAAGTGGTTTGCGTTGATATTAACCCTTCGACGGTGATCAAGCTCAATGACCGTGGCTCGTTTCAAACGGTGGGTTTGGTGACAGACGTCGAACCGTTTTTGCGCGCGTTGATCATGGAGCTTCGTGCGCTGGAGGGTGAGCCGCCGTCATGAGTACTGGCCAGCGCGTTCCACGCATCCTCATGTGCCCGCCAGATCACTACGGGATCGATTACGAGATCAACCCGTGGATGAGCCGCGCGCGGCAGGTTCATCAGCCTATCGCCGTGGAGCAATGGCGCAGCTTGCGTGCGCATCTCGAACAAGCCGGAGCGCAGATCGAAGTTCTCGAGCCAGTCGCAGGGCTGCCGGATCTGGTCTTCACCGCCAATGCCGCGTTGATGTATCAACAGCGCGCGGTCTTGGCGAACTTTCAACATTCCGAACGGCAACTAGAAACACCGCATGATCGCGTGTGGTTCGAGCAGCATGGCTTTGAGATCGTGACGCTCCCCGAGGAGTTTCCTTTCGAAGGGGCCGGCGATGCGCTCTTCTGCGGTGATACGCTCTTCGCTGGATACCGCATCCGCAGTCACGCTCTCGGACATCAGGCACTCGGCGAGTTGCTCGGCGTGCGCGTGCTGCCGCTAGAGTTGGTGAACACGTACTTCTATCACATCGATACGTGCTTCTGTCCCTTAGATCAGGAAACGGCGGTCTATTTTCCGCCGGCGTTCGATCAGTACGCGCGCGACGCGCTCGCGGCGAACATTCCACGGCTGATCGAGGTTCAGCCGGAGGAAGCAAAATCATTCGCCTGCAACGCGGTTGTTGTCGGCAAGACGGTGGTGACGAATACCGGCTGCCCGAAGCTGCACGAAGAGCTGCAAAAGCACGGCTTTGCCACGATCGCCACGCCGCTCAACGAATTCGTCAAAGCCGGCGGCAGCGCCAAGTGCCTGACCCTGCGGCTTGACGGCGAAGAAGGCGCGGCGTGGGCGCGTTAATTTTTGCCCGTTTAGCGGCGACTCGCAGAGGAGCGTTTTTGCAGGCGCGTCGCGTTAGCGAGGGGCGACAATATGAAATCACTTGCTGAAATTGCTTAGCAGCAAGCCGATGCGTAACGCAGCGGTTCCCAACGGCTTGCTGCTTAGCAACGACGTTTCATCCCCTTGCTTACGCGTCGGGCTTTCATATTTCTCCCTCGCTGACGCGTCGGGTTGCTATTACCGCACCCCACGTTGCATCATCGTCCCGTTGTCCGCGACATTAAACAGCGGGCGATACTTGTCGCGGCCGGCGGCGGTCGAGCAAGTACCCGGGTAGTAAACCAGGCCGATGCCGAAGTTCCAGCCTTCGCCATTCCGATCAAGATTCGCCGGCGTGTCGCTGCTCAGATAATTGAACGTCGCCGTCAGGGCCAGAGCATCGTTCAGCGGCGTACGGAAGTCCGCGCCGAAGAGTCCATGCGAGTCGTCATCGACCCCGCCCCAAATCCGCGCGTCGCCGTTGCCATACGTCCGAATCCGATAGAACAGGGCGTACTGGCTGACCGTTTCGTGTTGCGTGAAGCCCGCAAAGCTTGGCCGTTCGCGGTCGAATTGCTTCGCGCCTTCGGCAAACATGAACCCGACTTCGGCTCCACCCATGACGTAACTGAGTTCGCCGCGAAGTTGCCCAAGCGTCACGCTCTCGTCGGTGTTGTCGGATAGGTGATCGTAGACGACGCCGTATTGCAGGCCTTCGCCGCACATCTGCCGACTGAAGATACCGGCCGTGACGAAATATTGCTGACGATCATGGTTGCCGAAGAAACCTTCGTCGCGAGTCGTCTGCATCGCCGTGCCGCCGATCTGATAGCCCATCTCCAATTCATCCCAGAACGCGGCTCCGTAATTCAGACCTTCATAGAATCCATAGTTACCTTGCAGATTACTGTTGAAGGGGCTTTGGAAGCCTTGCGCGCCGACATGAAAGCTCAGGTTCCGATCCCAACAAAGGTTGCACGGCTCTGTCGGGCCGCAGCCAAAGTAGCCATCGTCACACGGATCGCAGCCACCGGCGACGCAAAGCAGCGTCCCGCGCACGAACTTGCGCAACCCATACAGGACCGGATAGTTGCTCTCGCACGAGTGGCAGTTCATACCACAATCGCCGCCGCAACCCGGCCCGCATTGACCGTCGCTGCATCCACCCGGCATGTGGCCGTACGCTTCGATCGATTCTTCGACAAGCTCCGGCTCGCCGTAGATCGGATTGCCATCGCCATAAGGCATTAACTGTTGCGGCATCGGCTGCGCTTCGCGGTAGTGCTGCGGGACCGGCAACGCTTCGGGCATCATCGCCGTGCGCGGCTTCGGCTGGCGCAGGACCGAAGGATTGGTCTGAGGCGCGATCGGTGTTTTCGGAGCGGCGCGGCCCGGAGTCACTTCGGGAAACTTGTCGTCAAACGGATCAGGCGACGCCGGCTTGGCACCCGCAGGAACCGCCGGCATCGGCGCTGGTTCGGAATAAGCAGGAGCCGCAGGAACCTCGGGTGCCAACTGCGACGTGGGAAGTTCGGGCAGCTTCGGGGCCGGTGCCGGCATCTCTTCGGCCTTGACCGGACGAATGTTTTCGTCGAGCGGCAAGCGGCGCGGTTCTTGAATCGTTAACGTTGTACCCGCTTGCGGCTTCGCCATCGTCGGCTGCGGCGCAACGACCGGCGCGGCAATGCCGCCAGCGCGCGGAGCCGACTTTTGATCAGCGGAATACGAAGACGGCGCAGGCGTTGCCGCCGGCGTACGACGCCACTTGAGGTCGGTGGACTGGGCCACGACGGGGCGCGCTTGGGCCAGCGTTGCCACAGCAACGACCGCCAAGCCCAACGAACGAACAAATCCCCAACCGAGCGTCCCAGGAGCGCGCAACATGCACGACCACCTTGCTATCTTAAGGGCGCCCACCCTGTGCTGAGAAAATCCAGAGACTATCTCGGCGGGCTAAATATCGACTCGCGGAGACGCGAAACTTTATCTAATCCTTAAAGTTTTCCAAGATAACTTGCTAGCATACAAATCCTGGGAGAATGGGACACTGATTTCACTGATGCGACTGATTTGCACTGATCTGAGTTATCCGCCTTACGAAAACCTCGGACCGGTGTAAGGCGGCACAGCTGGCTTCCATTTGATCCAGACTGATTCAGTCGAACGATCGCGGCTAACTAGTCGTCCCTGAACTACTCTCGACATTCCGTATTCCGCGGGCTTTTCTTGTCCGTTCGTGTGGTTACAATTTGCCGGGTATTGGCACGGACGACCTTCTTTTCTGGCAATTTATGCAACCATCCCCCCGGGTCCCG
>JBGSSS010000036.1:0-39558 GCA_041736895.1 Pirellulales bacterium | reverse complement strand
GTGTTCGCGACCGTCACGGACGGTCCGGCGATGGCCGCGACGCAAGGCGGCCTCGCGCCCCACGGCAAACTCCTCGTCCTCGGCGCGGCGGGCGACTTCCTGGTCAGCCCCATGAACCTGATCATGGGCAAGCGCGCGGTCGCCGGTTGGTACAGCGGCACTTCGATCGAGGCGCAAGAGACGCTCAACTTCAGCGTCCTCGGCGACGTTCGTTCAATGAACGAAGTTTACAAATTCGATCAGGTCCAAGAAGCGTTCGACCGGATGGAAAGCGGCAAGGCACGGTTTCGGGTGGTGTTGGAGATGTAATCAGCGGAGTGGAAACACGAATCAATTCCGCTTTCAAATTTGCCAATGCCTGAGTTCAACCCCTACGAATCGCCGCAAACCGAGTTGGCTAAATCGCCTCCGTTGATAACGGTTCGCTCGATAGAAAAATTCGTCGCTCGCTTGGGCTGCGGCTTATTCGCAGGCATGTTTGTGACTTTTGGGATGCAGAAAACAATCGATAATTATTTAGATAGCCCATACGCACTTCCAATCATTGTGCTATTGGTAGGAATTGCGATCTTTTTCGCAATGTATTCCTCATTCGTCTGGCTCAGGTTGCTCGCCTGGATTTTTGCGGGAAATGCCTTTGGGTGCTTTGCCGCAGCGTTGTATTCCGGCGATATCGACGACTTCGGATTTCATACGCTGGGTGTTCTGTGCGCACTATTTTTTGGGTGGCTCGGTTATAATCGCTGGCCAGAGCTACCTTCCCCTCGGTCACTGACCGAGGATTAAACAAAAACTATTCAGGCTTCACAATCACCATGCGACTCCTCCTCCTCCACGGCCCGAATCTCAATCGTCTTGGCCACCGCGATCCGACGATGTATGGCCGCGTGACGTTGCCGGAAATCGTCGAACAAGTCACGGCCGCCGCGCGGCCGCATGGTTACGAAACCGTCGCGTTTCAATCGAATCACGAGGGTCAGTTGATCGACTGGCTGCAGGAGAACTTCGCCGCCGCGCACGCGATCATCATCAACCCGGGCGGACTCTCGCACACGAGCGTTTCCCTGCGCGACGCGCTCGACGACACGAAGCTGCCGGTGGTCGAGGTGCATCTCTCGGACCCGGCACAACGCGAAGAGTTCCGCCGCGTCTTCATCACGGCGACCGCGGCGAAACACGTCATTGCCGGTAAAGGGGCGGCGGGGTATTTGGAAGCGGTGGAGTGGTTGGCGGCGAATGTGAAGTAGCGCCGAAGCTCTTTCGTGCCACTGGCTTAGCCAGTGCTTCCCCCGCAAGGCTGACAAAACTCCGAGCCACCGGAAAACGCTTTGAACCCACCTATCTTCGTTCAACAATGACAAAGCCGACGAACGGCTCGGCAGGAACCTCGCCCTCCCAAACACTCACTAGTTCACGTCGCATCGTGCGCATCAGGGCGAGTCATAATGCTCTTGGGGATGCTTCTCTTGATCCTGGTTCAACGCGATGGCTAATTGAATTGCTTCGTCTTGAGAGCGGCAAATACAGCAAGCATGGCCGCTGGACCGCTTTACCACGCGCCACTTCTGGCCGCATTTCGCCACTTGATAAAATGCAGCAGCCGGGATTGATTTTAGTTCGATGATCCGAATTGGCGGCTCAAGGCTCGTTAGTTCATAAATCATTTTGGTTTCCTGCACTCCCGCAAAAATGTTAATGTCACTCCTCTAATTTCGTTTTAAATAATACTGCCTGAGGTTCAATAGTCCGGTGATGAAATAGTCGAATTGAACGTTTCAAACGTAGCTTCTACGACATTATTTCATCCCCGCTAAAGAAAGAAAAACGAATGCGTTTAAGTCTGATTTTTGCGCGAGGGAAAAAAGGTGTCAAAGGTAAATAAAGTGTGAGGAATCTTTTTGGACCTAAGAAAAGGTTCCTCAAAACTTTTCTTACCCACGCGCAAAAGTTTCACGCCATGCTTCATACTGATCTGGGCAGGAGAACGAAGGCAGAAGAATATTCCTGATCCATTCTCCTGCCTTCATTCTTCTGCCAGACTTTTTAAGCATCGATCGTTCCGTTGCGCCGAGGAAAACAGTTTCGGGACAGGCCCTAAAACTATGGCTCATCCGATCTTGCAGGCGTCAGCAGCAGAGTGAGGTTTGGATTTTCTGAGGAATCTCTCCGATGTCCAAAGGTTATTGTTGCGCATGTTGGAATCGCTATGCCCAGGCTTTCCAGAGACACAACCTGAATCAGCAGATTCGAGCCTTCTCCGAGCCAGAGTTGCGGTTGCCTGCGACAGGAAGCAACGGCACCGCTTCATTTCCATGCATTGGACATCGGAGCCATGCCTTCGAAAGCCCAATCTGCAAAATACTGACGCGTCTCTTCTTGAGTAGGCGCACGATGCAACCAAATCAACCAATACTTTTGACGCTCTGGCTTACGCCGCGGGCTTCTACTGCCGTAGCCAAGGTCGTGAGACCTTGGACTTGCCGTTCGACGTGACATCCAAGCTCTTACGACCTTGGCTACAACTTTTTTGTCGCCCTCGCTAACGCTACGCACCTACAAAAACGTGACATTCTCGCATGGTTAACTCCCGCGAATCCCTGCGGTTCTTCCCCTAGACAAGCGGAATCGGACCACGATAATCGGGGGCGGCAACCATGTTCGCATTGGCGAATCTGACGGCGATGAAACGCAACGGGCGGGGGCTCGAACTTGTCGCCACGTTGCCCGTCGTGATTCCGCTGTTGCTCGCTTCGGCTTGGCCGCGCTGGTTGGTGATGTGGCTGATCTGCGGCGGGATCTTTGCCGCGGCCAAGTGGCTGACCTGGCGGCGGGCGCGGGTGGAGCATGCTTCTTTCATCAGGCAACTCGGGTATCTTTTCGCCTGGCCCGGGTTGGATGCGGATCGGTTTCTCGACGAAACTTCAACGATCAACAAACCGCGGCTGGGCGAATGGGCCTTTGCCGCGGGCAAGTTTTTGTTTGGCGTCGCGCTGCTCAGCATTGCTTTTTTGAGCAGCGCGGCGCGATTCTTGCCGGCGGACGAACCGCTCGTGCGCGGGTGGGTCGCGATGTTGGGCGTGATCTTTGTCTTGCACTTCGGTCTCTTTCATTTGCTCTCCTGCGCATGGCGCGCCTCGGGAGTCGCGGCCGAGCCGCTGATGGATTGGCCGATCGCGACGACGAGTCTGGCCGAGTTTTGGGGCCGGCGCTGGAACGCCGCGTTTCGCGATCTGACGCATCGATTTTTGTTTCGCCCGTTGTTGCCGCGCTGCGGTGCGACAGGCGCGTTGTTCGCCGTGTTTCTCTTAAGCGGATTGGTTCATGAATTGGCGATCACACTGCCGGCCGGCGGCGGGTATGGCGGGCCGACTTGTTACTTCCTCCTGCAAGCTGGCGGATTATTGTTTGAACGCAGCGCGCTCGGAAAACGTCTCGGCTTGGCCCAGGGGTGGCGGGGCTGGCTGTTCAGCGCGATGTTGTTGGTGCTACCCGTCGGTTTGTTGTTCCCGCCGGTGTTTGTGCGGGAGATTATTGTCCCGATGTTGGTAGATATAGGAGCATTCTTATGACCCAAGAAACCGCCACCCTGCTCCTGACGATCGTCGGCGCGTTGCAGCTTTCGGTGTTGATCGCGTCGTCGCTGGTGCCGCTGCGATTGAATTGGCGCGAGGAATTGACAGTGCTCACAGGTCTGCATCGGCAGCTCTATTGGGTCTATGGCGGATATGTCGTGTTGGCGATCGTGGCGCTCGGGCTGATCACGTTGTTCAACGCGCGTGAGTTGGCGAGCGGCACGGGCCTCGCGCGCAGTTTCTGTGCCTTTGCCGCGGTCTTTTGGGGGATTCGGCTGTCGTTGCAGCCGTTCTTGGACGTGCAGCAGCACCTGACGACGTGGTGGCTCCGCTGGGGGTATCACACGCTCTCGGTGTTGTTCCTGACATTCACCGCGGTGTTTGGGTACATGGCGGTGCGCGTCGTGGGATGAGATTTGCAAGGAGTGACCAGCCCTGCAAGTTCTAGTTCATCGGCCGCAGGTGTGCGCGAGTTTGTGTTGAAGACAGGGCTGGATTTTTTTCAGGGATGACTCCGATGTCCCAAAGGTTTTTTTCGTGCCTAAAGTACACAAGCGACAAGCCTGCTTGCCCGCAGAAACGGAGTTAGCCATGAAGTTTCATAACTTCTTTTTTTGCAGCATGTGGAGTGACATTTGACGACTCAAAGTGGCCTTCTCGCCCCGCGAGAAGGAAGAACGCGTGTTATTAAAGAAAAGCTTGAATCCCACTGAACGTATTGCGAATTCCTGCTCACGGGGTGAGCAGGCCACTTTGGGGGCCGCTGCTTTGATCACTGCCCGGAATACATTCGCTGGTAAATTCTCGGCGCTGATCGTCCGCAGACTGAGTGCGAAACATTCGTCGTGAAACATTCGGCAAGCAGAGAAGAGGAACCCGTCAGCCACTGCTCGTCACCGCGGTTTTTACTCACAGTCTTGGGTAAAGAATTCGAAAGACAGGGGGTTGATTTTGTGCCAGGACATATGTTCTTTAGAATACTGTCTGTAGAGATTTTCGCGGGACCAACTCGCCTGTCAGGCGAATCGTCGGCCGTGAAAACCCTCGGGGTGTGTTGCCTTTTAAGGCACTGAACCCGCGCCAAGTGTTGCCTTTTAAGGCAACACGAAAATGCGCAATGCGCGCACAATTGGACCGGGGTCGAGAACGCGTAACCCGTGATTTCCCCGGGGGTTAGGGCCAGAAATTGCGCCGCAGAACACGCGCAAATAGGTGCGCGTTTTTTTCGATTTTTTTGCGTTTTTTTCTGATTTTTTCTGATTTTTTGTGATTTTTTTGCGTTTTTTCTCGTGCTTTTCGCCCGTTTTGTGAGGTTTTACGCGGGTTTTCCCGAGTGTTGCCTCGAGGCAACAGCAAACAATTTGCAGCGCGCCGCAGCGCAAAAATGAGAGGCCAACATGACGAGTTGGGATAACGAAATGAGCTTACACCGTGACGCCTTCTTGCTCCTGGATCAGGCGGGCGAGGTCGTTGATCGTTTCCTCGAGTTCGGCCAGCAACGTCGGCAGGAGGCGCGGGGCCATGGCCGCGGTGACTTCGCGGAGATACCAGACCACTCCATCGCGGCCGCCGCCGAACCGCGACCAGATCGCGGCTCCAGAGCGGCGGTAATCCTGCAGCACAGCCCGGGCGTTGTGCAGTTTGTCGGCGCCGATGATGAGCAGGGCCTCGTCCGGGGCGTGTTGGAGATGGTCGATGTAGGCGACTTTGCGAGCCTTCCACGGCGGTTTGGGCGTTTCGTCGGTGTCGGTGCAAGCGAGCACCAGTTCGGCAACCTGATCGCCGTAGCGCTCGCGAATCAGGCGAGCCACGGGTTCGCCACCTTGGTCTTCGACGGCGTCATGCAGCACGGCGGCAATGGCCTGGGTTTCAGAACCGCCATATTCGAGGACGAGACTCGTGACGGCCAACAGATGCGAGACGTACGGAATCTTCGCCCCTTTGCGATATTGGTTCGCGTGGAGATCGGCGGCAAAGTGGAGGGCTTCGGAGAATTGCGGCGAGAGGGACATCGGGTCAGGCAGGCAGGATTGCAGGAAGGCAGGAATGGATAATGGACAATTGATAATTGACAATGAAGCCGCATGGATCGCAATGCGGGATGGAGATTGGGGGCAAAACCCCTTAGAAATGCCAGGCTGGCGGGTTTCGAAGTTGCCCAGTTGAACTGGCGAGGATTTGGGACTTTTCCTACGATTTGCGGTCCTTATGTCTGACTTGGAATCCGTTCTGGCGGCGACTTTTGGCGCACCAGGCGGCAAAACCGGACTATTCGGACCCGGTGGACGTGGGTGAGCCTGGAATCCGTGCGGATCAGGCGGACAACTCTTGAATGGCAATTCTGGGGATTTAGAATGAATAGACAGCTCATTTTACCATCATGGCGTCAGCGTCGGACCCGCCCTGCTCATTATCGGAGCGGCCGGGTTTCGCGCCGAATGCTGGGAATCTTGGGTGTGTTCGTGTTAGGTTGGGGAATATTGGCGACGTTTCGCGAGCCGGAGGTCTTCGGCCAACGTCCCATGAACCCAGCCGGTTGTGAGATGTCGTCGCATGTCACGGCGGTCAATGAACGGCTGCAAGTATTGACCGTGGTCGATTCGGCCACGCGGCAGATTTGCGTTTACCACATTGATCCCGCGGCAGGCACGCTGACGCTGAAGTCGGCGCGAAACATCACGTACGATTTACAGCTCCGCGAGTTCAATACGCCGAACCCGTTGCCGAGCGAGATTCAGAAAATGTTGGAGCAGCGCTAAGACTCTGTGGAATGACAGAGGGGAAGTGCTTGCTCCGAGTGAGAAATACTCCGCAGCACTTTTCCTTTAGCAAGCTTCCCTCGCGCCATGGCCAAGAAACTAATCGATCAAGACGAAGCAGCTCGCACCCTCGGGATTACCTTGGATGCCTTGAACTCGCTGCGTGATCGGGGCAAGCTTTATCCGAAGCGCGACGGCGGCGTGTGGAAGTACGATCAAGAAGACATCGAGCGTTACCAGCGCGAGATCAACGAAGGTTCCGGCATTGGGCAGTCGTGGGAATCGATTTCGTTGGATGACATCTCGCTCGAAGACAATCCGGATTCGGTTCTGTTGAGTGAAGCGGAACTGGGCGAATCGACGACGGGCAAAAGCACGATCATCGGCCGCAAGAGCGGCAGCGCTGAATCCAGCGATATTCGGTTGGCCGGTGATAGTGATTTGAAGCTCAAGAGCGAATCGGGCACGAAGCCGGGCATGCCCGAGGCGGCCGGGCAGAGCGATTTGAATCTGCTGGGACCAGGTGATTCGAACATTAGTTTCGCCGATCCGGCGGCCAGCGGCAGCAAGCTTGGCGCGGGCGATTCCAAGGCCGGCAGCAGCGGGCTGTTTGATGACACCGAGTTCAACCTAGAACCGCTTGGCAGCAGTTTGAGCAATGATTTGGGCAGTGGCAAGTCGCAGACGCCGCATAGCAGCGGGTCGTTTAAGCTCGACGATGATGACCTGCTCGGCGACAGCGGCTCGGACAAGAACCGCGACAAATCCGGCGATACGGCCAAGGGTGTGGGTTCGAGTCTGCAGCTAGACGACGGCGATGACGAGTTGGTCCTGGATGGCGGACACGGCAGCGACATCACGATGAGCGCTGCCGACAGCGGGATTATGCTGGTCGATCCGGCGGACAGCGGACTGTCGCTGGACAAGCCGATGACCCTCGGCGGCGGCGATGAGCTGACGATCGGCGAAGACGACATGATCACGCTCGAAGAGCAGGTCGATGTCGAAGGGGCCACGCAGCTTCGCGCCAGTGAAGATTTTGCCCTCACTCCGACGATGGGCGGCGACGACGATTCCGACAGCGGATCGCAAGTCATCGCGCTCGATTCGGAAGACGACATGAGCGGCGCCGGCATGTTCGGCTCGAGCGATAGTTTGCTGTCCGAAGATGCGGGCTTCATCAGCCCGATGGATGGCGGGATGGGCGGCGGTGTCGGCTTGGCCGCTTCGCCGGCGATGATGCAAGTCGCGGCTTATCCCGAAGCGCCGTATTCGGTTTGGAACGTGATCGGGTTGATCTGCTGCACGTTGCTGCTGATGACCGGCGGGATCATGGTTTACGATTTGACGATGCAGATCTGGAGTTGGGACCAGCCGCACTACTACAACAGCGAAATCATGGACTCGCTGTTGAAGATGTTCGAAAAATAGTCGCCAGGAAAAAAATTTCAGGGTTGTGTGGAAAGGATTCCGATCATGACAAGCAAAAATTGCCCACGCCGCTCGCAGAAGATGCGCGGCGTTTTTGCTGCGCTACTGTTGTTTACGGCTGGCTGCGCCACGTCGCCGCAAGTATCGCTCTTGGAAACCGAGAACCGAGTTCTCAAGACGCAGAACAAAGTTCAAGAAGAAGAACTGGCTCAGCTCAAGCAAGAGCGGCAACAACTGGCCGCGCGGGCGCAAGAAGCCGAGATTGAATTGGCGAAGACGCAGGATCAACGGACGATGCGGCGGTAATTGCTCAGCCGCAAGCAGCATTCGGCGTGTGTCGAAGAAATGAAAGTTATCCCTTGCCCACGCCGAAATACGCGAACCCATTCTTCCGCGCTTCGGCCGCGTGGAGCAGATTCCGGCCGTCGAAGATCACCGGTTGTTTCATTTTCTCGCGGAGTTCATCCCACTCGGGATCGCGGTAGTCGCCCCATTCGGTGACGAGCGCCAGGGCATCCGCCCCGACACAGGCTTCGGCCGGTTGCTCCGCGTAAAAGAGTTTGTCGCCGTATATTTTTTTGACATTGTCCATCGCCACCGGATCATGGACGCGGATATGACAGCCGGCGGCGAGCAGCTCGTCGATCAGGACGAGCGACGAAGCCTCGCGAATGTCGTCGGTCTTGGGTTTGAACGCGAGGCCCCAGACGGCGATGGTGCGGCCGCTGAGCGAGCCTTGGAAGTAAGCCCCGATTTTGGCCGCGAGGATCCGTTTCTGGGCGTCGTTGACTTCGTTGACCGCTTCGAGCAGCAGCGGTTCGATGCCGCAGGCTCGGGCGAGCGACGAGAGGGCGCGGACGTCCTTGGGGAAACAGCTGCCGCCGTAACCGACGCCCGGCATGAGAAATTCGAACCCGATGCGGCGGTCGTAGCCAATGCCGCGGCGGACATCGTCGATGTCGGCGGCCAGTTTTTCGCAGAGGTTCGCGACTTCGTTGATAAAGCTGATCTTGGTCGAGAGCATCGCGTTGGCGACGTACTTGGTCATCTCGGCGCTCTCGGGCGACATCGTGAGAAACGGGTTACCCGTGGCGAGGAACGGTTCGTAGAGCGATTGCAGCAACTCGCCCGTCTCGTCGTTGCGGACACCGACGATGACACGGTCGGGCGATTGAAAGTCGGTGAGCGCGGCACCTTCGCGGAGGAACTCGGGATTGTTGGCGACCTCGCAGTCACGCTTTGTCAGTTCGCGAAGCCGCTTGGCAATCAAGGCGTTGGTGCCAACGGGGACGGTGCTTTTGATGACGACGACGGACTTCGGATGGAGGTACGGCGCGATCATTTCGACGGCTTTGAGCATGTACTGCAAATCGGCGGAGCCGTCTTTCGCCGCTGGCGTCCCGACGGCGAGGAAGATCATCCGCACCGGCTTGATCGCCGCGGCGATATCGGTCGTAAAGTCCAGCCGTCCGGCCGCGACGTTGCGCTCGACCATTTCCGCAAGACCCGGCTCGTAGATCGGAATCTCGCCCTTGCGCAGCAGCGCGATTTTGCGTTCGTCGATATCAACGCAGGTCACATGACTGCCGCTTTCGGCAAAGCAGGTGCCGGTGACGAGTCCAACGTAGCCAGTGCCAATGATGGCGATCTTCATGCGAGCGGTCGCGTCAAGGACGCACAATTAAAAGTCGTAGAAGGAAAGTGTCTCGCCAATATACCAACCCGCTTGCGTCATAGCCCAGAGGGTTTTCATGCGCGGTGGTCAGAAGCAGGTTGCTCGACTAAACTGCAAAGCATCCCCAATCCCGAATCCCCAATCCCCAACCCCTAACTCATGTCGCTCGCTTGCATCGCCGGGGCTCGTCCGAATTTCATGAAGATCGCCCCGCTGGTGCGCGCGTTTACCGCCGCGGAGCTCGATCCGTACGTGATTCATACCGGTCAGCATTATGACGAAAAGATGAGCCACTCGTTTTTTCGCGATCTGCGCATTCCCGAACCGCGTGTAAATCTCGAAGTCGGCTCCGGCAGCCACGTACATCAAATCGCGAATGTCATGCTCCGGCTCGAACAGGAATTTGCGCGTGAGCGGCCGAAAGCCGTCATCGTCGTTGGCGATGTCAATTCCACCGCCGCGGCGGCGATCACCGGGACAAAGATGGGAATTCCGGTCGCCCACGTTGAAGCCGGCTTGCGAAGCTTTGACCGCGAGATGCCCGAGGAAACCAACCGCGTCCTGACTGACTCGATTAGCCATTGGCTCTTTACATCGGAACCGGCGGCGAACGAGAACCTTGCTCGCGAAGGAATCCCGGCCGAGAAGATTCACTTCGTCGGCAATGTGATGATCGACACATTGATGGAGAATTTGAAAGCAGCCCGCGCGGCCAAGAGCTATGAACAGTTCGGCGTGCAGCGCAAGAACTTCGCGGTACTGACGCTGCATCGGCCGTCGAACGTCGATGAGCCGGAACGGTTACGGTCGATTTTGAAGTCGGTGACGCACCTCAACAAAACGACGCCGGTGCTATTTGTTGTCCATCCGCGCACCCGCGCGAAGATCCTGGAGTTTGGCTTTTCGAGCCACGAAGACCTGAACGGGTTCCAGTGGATCGAACCGCAGCCGTATCATGCGATGCTGGGTCTGACCGAAGCGGCGCGGCTGGTGTTGACGGACTCCGGCGGGCTGCAAGAGGAAACAACGATCCTCGGCGTGCCGTGCCTGACGATCCGCGACAACACCGAGCGGCCGATTACGGTCGAAGTCGGCAGCAACAAGCTCGTTTCACACGAGACCGAAATCCTCAGCACGGCGATCCGCGACGCCCTCGACATCAGCGGCAAGCCGTGGCAAATTCCGGAACTCTGGGATGGCCGTGCGGCGGAACGGATTGCGGCGATACTGAAGAAAGAATTGGCCGCCTTATAGCCCGTAGCGTTAGCGAGGGAGTCAGATTCTTTTTTTGTCGCCCTCGCTAACGCTACGGGTTACAAAAATGCATTGGCGATCAATCGGCGAATCATTGTTGACCGTCGATTTTTCGTTTGAAGAGTTTCTTCCACCCTTCTTTGACAAGATTCGTGCAGACCTGGACGACGGTCTTGCTCGTCTTTTTGAAGGAGATCGGCACCCCCGTCGCTCCAAGCACCCCATACACCCCGAGCACATCGAGTTGCCGGCGGGTGGCGACATACATCGGAAATTCTTCGCCGCGAAAGCGGTGTTTGAAATCCATCTGGCCGGCGAAATTGAAATAAATCCCGTCGCCAAACTTCTTGCCGCAGATCATGTCATTGCGAATGACCCACGAGTGCTTGAAGGCCGGCGGTTCCTCGACGCGGTAGAGCGGAATCAAGCCGAGGTGCAGCCAGGTCATCCCCTCGGCGGCAAATTTTTTGATCGCCCAAATATTGATCGCTTCTTCCATGCCGGTCATCGCTTCCGGCAGGCGGCGTTTGAAGGACGTGGAGTACCCTACTACTTTGCCGCCCTCATAGATCGGATCGAAGAAGTAAAACGCGACGACGAAACCGGCCTTGTTCTTCACGAAGAACTTGCGCACGTCTTTTTCGGGTTCATACACGATGGGCCGTGTCAGGAAACGCATCTCGGCATTGGAGACGGTGCGTGAAGTACGCCACTCATTGGTGATTTGCCGGGCGACCTCGGCCGCATTGTTTTCGCCGTAGCTCCATTCCTCGACGGTCCACTCTTCGCGCTGAAATTTGTTCCAAGCCTGGCGCAGCGTCTGCTTCTTGGGACCGTCGAGTGTGTACGTCGGAATATGAATGCGGATGTCCTGGCCCAGTTCATTGCACTTGAAACCGCGCTCCGAGAGGAGCTTCGCGGTACCGTGGCTGATCCCACAGAAGAACGGCCGGGGATGAACCTTGAAGAACTGATCAAGCAACGCGCCGGCATTTTCATTGGACGCGAGCGGGTCACCAAGGACGATGGTCTTGCAGCGGAACCGCCGCTCGTAAGCAATCAAGCCGAGTTCGGTTTGAAAGTATTGCAGCCCCGGCTGAAAGAGCGAGTACGCCAATGTGAAGTTGCCGTGCTGTTCCAAGAACTGCATGTGATCCGGCAAGACCTCCGTCCCCGCGACGTTGCGCACGCTGTCGCGTGAACGCAAGTCCGCAACGGCGGCAAGCCGTGCCGGCGGACTTTCGGCGGGAGATTGGGCGGAATCTTGCATCTCAACGGCAACGTCGTGCAAAGTAGCTAGCATCGATTTTTCTAGATCGAGTGTAATTCGATAACTTTCAAAATCTATGTCGCAACTCAGCAGAGTTCGCCAGCCTATTGACAAGATGCTTATTTCAAGACAGCCAGGGCATGAAATAGCTGATATAGGCAGAATAATACAGCTCACCCGAATAATCGATACCCCTCAAACCGCGCTTACGGCGATTCCACCACCGCCCAAAACGGATGCCGGCGATCGCCGCGGGTGCGAACATCTTCGAGGATCGTGCGCAAGTTTGGCGAGAGCTGTTTGCCGCCGACCAGATCTTTTCCGTTATGCACGACATAGACACGTTTGCCGAAGTCGATCATTTCCGGCGACAACCAAACGCTGATCGAAGCATTGGGTGTGCGAATGATGATAGAATTCCCATTCATGGTCTGTTCGATCTGGACACCCGCTTCGAGTTTCGGCAATTTGAACTCTCGAATCTCGAGCGACCAGAAGTAGTTGTCCGTGGCGCGTTTGGTAAAAACTTTGGTGAGTTTGGGATAGAGCCGGCCGTTCGCCGCGCGGTCTTTGCGATTCATCCAATCGAAGAGTCGAATGACCTCGTCTGAAAAATGCTCGTGGCCGCGGCCTAAATACTCGACCAGCGTCACGTCGCAGTTGTGCGAAAAATACCAATCCCAATTTACGGCGTTCTTCGAGATCACACCGCAATCCAATTCGCCGTTGACGAAATAGAAGGGGACGGTTTTGGCATTTTGCTTATAGAAAAAGATTGGATCGTGCTGCGCCGTGCCATTGATCGGAATCACGCCAGCCCACAGATCGGGATGCGACAATCCAATATCCCAAGCGGCATCGCCCCCCATTGAATGGCCCGAGAGAAAGACGCGATCGGTGTCGATGTTGAACCGGCGGCACGCATCGCGAAGGCAACGCGTCACAATGTCATGCTCCAGCGGCGTCCCGCGATAGGTCGGCTGCGCCGCACTGACGTAGTGGGGCGCGATGACAAAATATCCTTGCCGCGCGGCTTGCCCCAACCTTCCCTGCGGTGATGAGGGGCCAGCCCACCAGTCCATTTCGGCCGCTGGCGTCATTCCCTGGGCATGCAAACAAACAATCGCCGGATAGGCGCGGTACGGATCGTATTCGAGCGGCGGAATGATTTCGTAGATGTAGTTCGGCTGATTCGGCTGACCAGGGACTTCGACGGTGTACACGTCGGTATTCGCGGGTAGTTGCGGCAACGCGTAAGCCGGCTTCATGCTCTTGATGATGCTGGCAATCAATTCCGGCGTATTGGCCTCTTCTTCCGAGATCGCTTTGTAAAGTTGTTCCCGCTCGATAGTTGTTTTGGCGAGGAGATAGTCCCGGATCAGATTGCGTGTTCTGTACAAAGAGAGCGCCGTTTTGGAATTGGTAATCGCACCATTCGAGGTCAAGAGCCACCCGCTTAGCGCCAACGCCAACTTATTGGCCGATGGCGTGTTTGCGTCATTACGGATATTCAGATAAGCCGAGAATCGGCCGTAATTTTCAATGCTCAGTTCTTCGGTCATTTCCGCGACGGCTTGTTTCCAGAGAACTTGTTCCGCGGGATCCGTAATCGAAGTCAGCAAATTTTGGAATTCAGCGACGATCTGCTGGCGGTCTTTGCCCTTCTGTCGGTAATCGGCAATCTCCTCGCGGACTTTTTGCATGATGCTCCCCGGCACCCCGCGCTCGGGAAACTTGTTGAGCAAAGCCCAGGTCAGTTGGTGCTGGCCGGCGTTTTTACGCAGTTCAAGTTCCCGGACTAGGACATTGGCCCCGGCTCGGCGAATAATGGCAAAGGCATTTTCCAGTTCCGGATGACTCGGAAAATCCTTGGCGATGTCATTCAGTTCAAGTTCCGCATCATGGAAGCGATCCGCGCCAATGAATAAGCGCACGATTTGCAGCCGTTGTTCGATGTCCTTGGGGTTCTTGATATTCTTCTTGACCATTTCCACGAGTTGCTCACGCGGGATGCTCGACGTGGCAATGCGCATATCCCAAACTAAATTCTGACCCGCGTTCAGGCCCTCCACCTTCGTCCAGAGCGGAGTGATTTCCTTTACGCCCTGGATGACATCGAGCGGTCCTTGACTCGTGCCGATCTTGATAATCCGACGGCCGAACGCATCAAAAGGCTGCACGGCGAGGAGCGGCCCCACACAAGCGACTCGTGATTTGCCAGTAGACACTTCTTGATGCAAAGGAATTCGCTGGGTTGGTTCCGCCAGCGCGCGAAGGGAATCTTCCTTGAGCCAGAACCTGGGAACCATCGTCCGCCGCAGATTGTCATCGCAGAGAAAAATCGGCTTCGCAATTTCCGGATCGAGATTGTTGAGCGGGTCTTCGGCTGTCTTGCTCAACGGAGCGAATTTGCCATCCAGCAGCCGCCCGTCCTTGTGCTGGATTTGATCGGCGCGCAGCGCGTGCGGCACCAATGCCTGCACAGCAAACAGCATGACGAGCAATAATCTTGCGACGCGCGCGCAACTTTCTACGGTGGGCTTCGTCTGGCGACGCATAAAAGTGCCTCTGCGAGAATCAGGGGGCCTGGAACAATGGATGTGTTTCCAAGCTTCCGCTGGTTGATGAACCGTGGCTCAGCCGTTCCGAGGAGCTGCGCCGCTGTTAAAACTCTGTACCCTCCATTTTGCGGGTTATCCGCGGCCAAGGCAATTGAATTTTGCAAGCTGCGGCAAGTCCGCTGCCGGCGATTGGACCCTCGGACATTCCCCAAGGTATAATCGTTATATTCGCCGTGCTGCCCCTGTCAGTTTGTCCTGTGTGTTTTCCGCGGAGTTGCCGTGATTTGCCGCCGTTGGATGCTACGTTTGTTCAGCGGCGCAGTAATCTTGCCCATTGGCTTGGCGGTGTTGTTTTTGGTGCGGCAATTGCTCGCGGCTCTTGGGGATAACGAGGGGGCTTGGTGGCTGGAGCGAATTGGCATTTTTCTGCTGGTCGTGTGGGGAGTCAATTTGATTGCGCTGCTGCTGGGAGTCGCGGCGCGTCAGCTTTTCCCACCAGAAGATGAGTAACCGCCTGTTCTATCAAGTTTCTCCGCAACTCAGTCCGTTCCCTTTTTGTTCGCTCGTCGCTAAGTTATGCCGATCCGCTTCCCCTGCACCGCTTGCGGCCAATTGCTGGGGATTGCCACGCGCAAAGTCGGGACCGAAATCCATTGCCCAACCTGCGGCCTCGCGGTGATAGTGCCGGATGAAGCGCAAGCAAAGCTGCTGCGTCAACGCGCGCGTGGGGAAAATCAGCAGCCCTTTCCCACTCCAGACACGCCGCCGGAAATCTCTATCCCTCGCGAACGGCACGAGGCGTTCGACGGAGGTTTGGAAAGCTTCTTGACTCAGCTTGATGTCACACCAGCTGCCAGCAAACCTCTGGCAGCCAATGCGTCAGCGAAGGTCAAGTCCCCGCAGAAACCAGCTCCGCCGCAAGATCCGACGTCTCCTGTCGTCAAATCAACAACGGCCTCCCCTCCCAAGAACGGGAGCAACGGAACCCATGTGTCTACAGCGCGACCAGCGGCTCCCCACGTACCGTCAGGGATAAAGCCACCCGCTGCACTTGCCCCAGCACCAAAAAGTCAGCCGCTTCCAGCGACACCGGCGCAAGAATTTCCGCTGGCGTTCGAGGATCACGAAGTCTCGGTTCTCAGCGCGGCAGATTTGCTAGAACTCGCGGATGAACATCGGTCGCCGCCTGCACTGCCGCCCAGCGCAAAAACTTCCCCGCCGCCAGTGCAGAGTTCGACCGCGTTAAAGTCAACGATCTCCGCGCCCAGCAAACAAGGCACAACCGCAAAGCCGCCGTCGATGCCGGGAGTAAAAGAATCCTCTCCTGCGCCAACTGTCGTGAAACAGACTCCAACGCAGTCGCCCGCGATCATTGCTTCACCGCCGCTGGGTCCGCTCACCGAAATTGCTCCGTCTGTCGAGAGTCTGCGTCCTGCCGTTACTGATTTTGGGATCGACTTTTCAAGTCCCGTGCCTGCAACAGTGACGTCACGCAAGTCAGAACCTTCGTCCACGCCCGCAGTTGCCGCGAGTCCAACCGCCGCCGCCATTCCCGCGGCGCCCTTCGACAACGCCGTCTGGATTTCACGCCGCGCGATTTACACCCATGTCGCGATCTTGGTATTGGTTTCGCTCGCGACCTTTTTGATCGGCTGGGTCAGCGGCGGCGCTGGTGCGCGAGCGCCAGGTTCCAATCAAGCTGCGCCAGTGCGCTTCGAAGCCCTGATACAATATGTGGCCGCTAACGGCAAAACGCTGCCTGACGAAGGTGCTGTCGTTCTCCTTTGGCCGAAGCAAGCCAAGCCGCTGGAACGGCTGTCGATAAAACGGCTCGCACCGTCCGAACCCGCGCCGCCGGCTGATTTCCCCACGCTCAAGGCGATCGAAACACTCCGCGGCGCATATACTCGAACCAATGCCCAGGGCGAAGTTCGGGATCTGATGCTAACGGAACCGGGGGAGTATTATGTTCTGGTCATCTCGCGGAACTTGGCTCGGCCGCCGATGGAGCCGATCAACGAGAAGGTGGTCCCGATTCTTGGCGATCTCTTTGGCGGTGATGCCGTCACGCTGTTAGGGACTCGGCAGTATACATTGAAGTCGTACTACATCGCCGACACACGGACTTTGAATCATACGTTTGGCGCAGCGGCGGAAAAGTAGGCCCGGCTGTGTCGGGCAAAAGCAGGGCGTTGCCAACAGATTCAATTTTGCCTACCAACCGGCTTGGTCTGCAAAGTGTTTTGGTCTTGGAGAAATTGTTCATTGTGCGGCAGAGCCGCACCTACGCCCGTTCCAACGGAAATGCCAAGACCTGATCGATAGTCCTGGCACCGCTCAGGATCATGAGCAACCGGTCCAAACCCAGAGCGCAACCGCTACACCCGGGCAATCCGTGCTCCATCGCGCTAAGCAGACGGCTCTCTTCCGGCAGAACTGGCTTTCCATCTTCGACACGCCAGGCATTGTTCGCCGTATTGCGGGCGCGTAACACCGCCGGGTCAAGTAGTTCGTGATAGCCGTTGGCTAGTTCGATGCCTTGCCAGTAAAGCTCAAATCGCTCGGCGACTTGGCAGCCAAGCAAATCATCGAGACGAGTTAGCGCCAGGGCGGATTGAGACGCCGGATAATCGCACAAGATCACGGGCGCTGTGCGGCCTAACTGCGGTTGGATGCGCTCCGTCAAAAGATAATCGAGCCAACCATCGCGATCTGTTCCGAGCGATGTAGGCGGATGAAGACCCGCTCGCTGCGCTGCGGCTTGCAGCTCCTGGAGCGCGGCTGTGTGTGGAGCAAGTTGGTAATGCACTTGAAACACTTGATGATAGGTCAGCCGCTCAATGTTCTCCGCGCCGCTCAACAACTTCGCCAAGTCCGCCAACAGTTGTATCCCTTGCGCATAATCGTCGCCCGGGCGATACCATTCGAGAATGGTGAACTCCGGATTGTGCAACGGCCCTCGTTCGCCGTTGCGAAACGAGCGCGTGATTTGATAGATTGCCCCGGCCCCGGCGGCCAGCAAACGCTTCATGCCGAACTCGGGTGAGGTCTGCAAAAACAGCTCTGCCCCCTGCTTGGGCCGTGTCGGGTCCGAAATATGTCGGGTCACGAACGGATCAAGATGCCGATCGACGACCGTGTCATGGGACAGGAGCGGCGTTTCGACTTCGAGGAAATCGCGCGTCTCAAAAAATTCGCGGACGCGGCGCAACAGCGCCGCGCGCTGCTGGAGCAGATCGAAGGTTGCAGTTGGTTGAAAATCGTGTGGCATTGACGAGTTCGGAAGAAACTTCGCAAGCAGACGTTATCCACTTGCAGGTACAATTTGGGGCAAGCCACGGTTCTTGCTCAAACTCTTTGCCTCAAATCTACACTCTTCAACCCAGTTTTGGGATTCCGCCGCCGGTTGGCTTGCCGATAAAATAGGAGTTGAATTTCAAGAAGCGTGCGCTCGAACAAATGCGGCAGGCATTCTGGACCGAATTCTTGTGGAGGAGAAACGATGACGACGAACACAACGAAAAACGAGCAAAAATCGACCGATGCCCCGCCGGTGAAGCGCAGCCTGTGGAAGCGATTGCTGATTCGGCTCGTCTTGCTTTTGCTCGTCGCGGCGATAGGCGGGGCCGGTTACTGGTGCTATCGTTCCTATCGCCTGATCAACAGCGAGCCGTATCAAGCCGCGCTGAAATACGTTCACAACAGTAAAATCCTCAAAGAAAAAGTCGGCGGGCCCCTCGTTAACGCAGGCTTCCTGGAAAACCTTCGCGACGAAGGCAGCAACGTGATCGACAACGGTGATGCGGGAGAGGCCCAGATACGATTCAATATGATGAGCCCAAAGGGTCCGATTTCCGTAGCTGGCGCGGGGCGCAAAGACAAAGGCGAATGGGCAATCACCGACTTAACCGTGATGATTCCTGGCAACGAGCGTGTGAATCTCTACTCTGAAGTCCAACTCGACACCGCCAAAGATACGCCCCTGTTTGATCCCAACAAAAAGGAAGAGATCAAGCAACCGGTCCTGCCGACACCAAATACCGACATCAAGATCGAGCTCCCTTCGATGTGATAGTATTGCTCCGCGGCAGAGGTATTTATTGATCGCGAATCTGCGGTGCTTCGTAAGGGTTCTCTGATGCCAGCGGCGACTGACTTGCTGATTCGCTGGTGTTCGAGTTTGGCGTGAGGAAATTGCCATTCGCCTCGGGTATAATCATCGGCGGCGCGCCGTACTTGTTGCGCATTGCGTTGAGCGAGGTGCGCACGATCCAAGTTCTGATAAACCACCTCTCCACACGGCGCTTACCCGGAAATTCAGCCAGCGCGACCGCGACGATAATCGAAATGATCCCCGGCCCCGGCAAAACGATCATCACGATCCCCGCGAACAGCAACACCAGCGCTAAAAGATTCCGGCTAAGATGCCAGACCCAATCCTTGATCGTGCGTAATCCGCGAGGCACTTCAGGCCGGACAAAATGATCCGCCGGAAGTTTGACCGCCAACGGCGGAACAAGCAGAAACCCAATGACAAAAATACCAATCGAGACGCCGGTCAATACAGTTAAGACCAAGGGCTGCGTGCAGTAATCCCAGAGTTGTTGCCACATCAGCAAATTCGACGGCCGAGTAAGAAATCAAGCTTGCAAAACGAAAAATGTCGCTTGCGTCCAATTCTTGCAGGATCGATTCCGCAATAATCAGGCTTCCTCGAAAAGGGATGCCTGGGAACGGAACCTTCAACCTTTTCCTTATTAACGCTATAGTAGACGTTTTTCCAAGCTTTGTCCCCCGCGCAGCAGGTTGAACCATGCTGTTTTCCCGTGCGTAGGACAAGGAAACTCCTTGGACAACGTGCTCTGGTCTTTCAGGGTTCATTGCCACTCAAGATTATTTTAACTTCATGCGACTCGTCGGGGTCTTGTCCAATCCAGAGCTAGCCGCCACGTTTGGAGATTATCTTCATTCGCTGGGAATCTCCGCGCGGGTAGACGAAACCAACGCCCAGCCCTCCATTTGGGAAATCTGGGTCCGTGACGAGGATCAGGTCGCCCGCTCGAAAAACGAATTGGAGCGGTTTGTCGCCAATCCCGGCGCAAGCGAGTTCTTAGCTGCCGCGGGCTCAAGCGGCAAAGCGACGGCAGTGGAAACACCGCAGCCCGTCCGCGCACGAGCCAGCGTCACTGATGATGGCGAACATTCGCCGCTTGTGACGATCGGCCTGATCTTCATGTGCTTGTTGGTGGCCTTTGCCATCCCTTTCGACTTCAAGGATGAATACGAATACTTGCAGCAGCATGGGCTGCGAGATCGGATGCTTTTCGAGCCTTCGGGCCAACCAGCGCCATTTACCGCGCTGCGCGAGGGGCAACTCTGGCGCTTGTTCACTCCGAGCTTGATGCACGGGTTTTGGACGCATCTGATCATGAACATGATGATGCTCTTTGCCTATGGCACGGTGGTTGAGCGGCGTTCGGGGTCGCTCGTCATGTTGCTGTTGTCGCTTTTCATCTCCGGCTTCTCCAACACGGCTCAATACAGTATCGGCGTCTACTTGAATCACCCGGGACCAGCGCGTTTCCTCGGCATGTCGGGCGTGGTGTTTGGTCTATTCGGGTATGCCTGGATTCGAACTTACTACGCGCGGCCGGGCGATGTTTGGGACGGATTAGTGACCTCACAGCAGGTTTACTTCATGCTCATTTTTGCGTTGGTTTGTCTGACCGGAGTTCTCGGACCGGTCGCCAACACGGCGCACTTTGGCGGCTTGTTCGCCGGAATGTTGTGGGCCTGGGTCGGACATCTGCTGCAGAAGAAAAGGATGAGGGCCAGCCGATGACGTCGAATCCTTACCAACCTCCGCAAGTACAACTCGATGCGGAACCCGAAATCCCTCCGCGGCCCGAAGATATCCCGCGCGATGGTCCGGCGGTTTATCAACCGATTCCGCGCGGCTTAATCGCCGCGATCGTGATCGGGCTTTGCATTTGGGCGGGATATTTGGCCGTGGGAAGTTGGCGCGGCGGCGAGGCCAAGTTTCAACTCGGGCCGAATTTCTGGCGCGGGTTGATCGTGGTCAGTTGCTTCACCGTGTTCTTGATCTTTTGGGGCGTGCTGTGGCGAACGCGCAAGCCGAAAAAGGCGAAGTATCGCCAGTCAAAGTAGGCAACTCGCCGCGGCGAGTTGCAATTCGTTTGATGTCGTACTACGCGGAATAACCGCCGTCTGAAAATGGTGACCAACGGGTTCCAACTTGCAGAGCAAGTTGGCTACTCTTTTTTGAGCTTCTTCACGATAAACTCGCAGACGCGGCCATCGTAGCCCTTGTTCTTGGCGGCGGCTTGGATGTCGGCGAGCGCGGGGCGCGCGGCTTCGCCGAGGGCGTCCAGTGCGTGAGCGGCATGCAATCGCGTAAATTCATTTTTATCTTTCAAAGCGTCTCGCAAGTCAGCTAATGAGGGTCGAATAAGTTTCTCCACTTGTTCCATTACTGCGGGATTTACTTCCTTAACTTTTTCGAGAAATTGCTCGGGTGTTAATTTGTGGGAGACTTGCAGGTACTTGAGTTCGAACAACATCCGTATGGCAATTGCTGGTTCCACATATGGAATTTTATCGGCAAATCCGGCGCTATTGAAAGCGTTCACAAAGAATTCTATTTTCTTTGCGAATGGGAATTCTTGATCATTCAAATGCATTTGTGGGACAGACCGATAATTATTTAGTACGGTCTTGGCGACTAAAGCTAATCGCTCAGTGCTTGCTCGTTCCTTCACCTCCGTAGCAACCGGTACCGGATCACCAGCATTCCAATCCAGCAATTCGCTGTTCCTGAAGCCCAATCGTACCCCTTGCGCCAACAAACGTTGACCTGCGTGGATTTCGAGTGATCCCCCTGCGGGCAGGACACTCCACGGTTCATTTGCCTTGTCTTTGCCGCGCGGGGTTAGGCGATACGCCACGGACCCGCCATTGGGAACACGAAGATCGATGGTCAGCGGTTGGCCTTGATGAACTCGGACCAATACCAAAGCGGGTTGGGGTACCGTCGGAACTTTTCCATTCGGATGATTCACCTCTTCGATTATTGATTCGTCAACTAACCCCGTGTCATTGATCCGCACCATCCAATCAAAGCACTCCTCACGCATCTTCTTCAACCGCTCGGCCTGCTCCGGCTTCGCCGCCAGATTCACTAACTCGTGCGGGTCGTTCTCGGTGTCGTAGAGTTCCTCGATTGGCTTGAAGGGCGAGAAGAAAATCTTCTGCTGTTCATTCAATTTCCCTTCGGCTGCGAACCGACGCCATTCTTGCATCGTCGGCATTTCGTCCATGTAGTTGATGTGCTGCGCGTAGGGCAAATCGGGACGAAAGTTGCGCAGGTACTTGAACCGCTTGTCGCGCACCATTCGGATCAGATCGTACCGCTCGTCCATTCGATCGCGATGGCCATAGACATAGTCGCGTGGTTTTGCGGCAGCCTTCGGACCGAGGAAGGCTTGGCCTTGCAGATGCTGCGGAATCTCTAACCCACATAGCGAAAGCATTGTCGGGGCGAAATCGACGAACGCGTGCAGTTCTTCGTCAACGCTTCCTGGCTTGACGAGAATCTCTTCACGCGGCGCGGCAAGTTTTAGCCATTTCTCGGGAACGCGGATCATCAGCGGCGTACGGACGCCGCTGTCATAGAGCCAACGCTTGGCGCGCGGCAAGCCGCGGCCGTGATCGCCCCAGAACCAGACGATGGTGTCCTCGCGTAAGCCGGCGTCGTCGAGTTCCTTGAGCAGCGCGGCGATGCGATCTTCGGTGGCTGTGAGATTGTCGTAGTAGTTTGCCCAATTCTGGCGGACGACTGGCGTGTCGGGATAGTATGGCGGCAGCACGGCTTTCGCCGGATCGTGCTTTTTCTCGGCCGGCAGTTTGCGGCCAATGGCGCCGGGTGTGCGAATCTGCGACTCGTGGGTCGTCGTGAGATTGAATACCGCGAAGAACGGTTGCTCTTTTCCGTTCGCGTCCTTGCCGCGGTTTTTCCAATGAGCCTTGTTGCCGTTCTCGTCCCAGGCGGTAATCGGGGGGGCGAACTGGTAATCGGTTTTGCTGTTGTTCGTGCAGTAGTAACCCGCCGCGCGCAAGTACTCCGGGAAGCAACGAACATACGGCGGAGGCACACCGTCACAACGCATGTGTTGCGTCGTGATTGACGGCGGGTACATCCCAGTGATCAGGCCGCTCCGCGACGGCGCGCAGACGCCGGCATGCGTAAAGCAACGCGTGTAGCGGACACTCTCAGTGGCGAACTTGTCGAGGACCGGTGTCGTGGCGTACTTGTCGCCATAACAGCCAATGTCCGGCGAAAGATCTTCGAGACTGATCCAGAGAATGTTTGGCCGCGCGGCTGTTGGTTCCCCTGCTAAGCTGTGCGCTGCAAGTGAAAGTAACCCCAACAACAAGAAAACCCGGGAAAATATTGCGCGCATCATCATGATCATTGGTGTGTTGGGCAACCAAACGAAAAGCTTATTCGCATATTCTGAAGACAAGAATCTCTCGCAGCAATCAAATTGTCCGAAAATTCTTGGGAAAAGGGGTTTGATAAAGCACTAAGGTGTATGTCACGATACTCAAGAAGCACCTGACCATTGTCACGAGCATGCAAATATTATCTATTTTGGAATTCGACTTTCTTCGTTGAATTCCGTGGTGCTTTTTCACGCACGAGCCAATGGTCTCGTGCTACGACTTTATGGCCAAGACTCTAGTGATTTTCGGTGCCTCGGGCGATTTGACCAGCCGCAAGCTGATCCCTGCGTTGTATAGCCTGTATCGCAAGAACCGCCTGCCGGCCGACACACGCATCGTCGGTGTGTCGCGGACCAAATTCACGCACGATGAATGGCGTGCGAAGCTCGCCGAATCGACCGCGCAATTCGAGCCCAAGGAATTCGACGCGGCGTCGTTCGCCGAGTTTGCCAAGCGGATTTACTACTCGCCGGGCGACGTCGGCATCGCCGAAGACTTTTCAAAGCTCGCCGATCTGCTCAACGAGATCGAACACAATCAGCCAACGGACCGGCTGTATTACCTGAGCATGTCCCCAGTCTTTTATGATGAGGCGATCAAGCACTTCGGGGCGGCGGGCTTGGCGAACGAAGAAAACGGCAAGCGGCGAATCGTGATCGAAAAACCATTCGGCACCGATCTAGCCACGGCCAAGGAATTGAACCTGCTCCTGCACAAGGTTTTCAACGAGTCTCAGATCTACCGTATCGATCACTATCTGGGCAAAGAGACGGTGCAAAATGTCTTTGTCCTCCGCTTCGCCAACGCGATCTTCGAGCCGATCTGGAATCGCAACTACATCGATCACGTCCAGATTACCGTGGCCGAAGAGGTGCAGGTCGGCCGCCGCGGCGAGTATTACGACACGGCCGGCGTGATGCGCGACATGTTCCAAAATCACTTGCTGCAGCTCCTGATGATCATTGCCATGGAACCGCCGGCGCGCTACCGCGCTGATGCGGTGCGCGATGAAAAGGTCAAGGTCCTGCAAGCGATTCATCCGCTCACGCCGGAGCAAGTCGCCGCCGATACGCTCCGCGCGCAATACGACAACTACCTGCGCGAGCCGGGCGTCGCCGCCGAGAGCGATACGCCGACTTGGGCCGCGATCAAGCTCGAAGTCGACAATTGGCGCTGGAAGGGCGTGCCGTTTTATTTGCGCAGCGGGAAAGCCATGTCGTGCCGTACAACGCAGATCGTGATCCAGTTCAAACAGCCGCCGACACTCCTCTTTAGCGGCCTCAAAAATACGGTTCCTCCGCAGCCAAACCAGCTCGTGATCCAAGTCCAACCGGCCGAAGGGATTCAACTCCACTTCCAAACCAAGGTGCCCGACGCCGGCATGAAAATGCGACAATCGTCGCTCGACTTCAAATTCGCGCGTGAGTACACGCAAGCGATGCCCGAGGCGTACCAACGGCTTTTGCTCGACGCGCTCAACGGCGATGCGAGCCTCTTCGCCCGGGCTGACGAAGTCGAAACGGCGTGGGGGATCATCGATCCGATCTTGACTGCCTGGAGCGAGCGGGCTCAGCCTCCGATGGAAAGCTACGAGCACGGGATGTGGGGACCGGAACGCTCGACACGCTGGATGTGGAGCCAGGGCCGCGAGTGGTTTGATTTGTGTCCGGTGTTGAATTAACGAATATTGGACCTTACACCCAATCATCGATAGCCGACCATTAGACTTTAGCGGTGCGCTCTCACAGTCTGGAAACTTCCGTCGTGTTGCTCCCTAGAACATGATATCCTGTTCCTATGCGTAACTCCCATCGATCACGCTGGACGATCGCGCCGAGATTCAAGCTCGCGGCAGTAGCCGCAGTATGGCTGACATTCGCCCTGAGTCACATGCCGGCGGCAGAGCAGTCAGATCGCGCGCGGATTCTGGCCGAACAGACTCAACTCCTTCAGGAAAACGGCATCGAAACCAATGCCGCAGGCCTGATCAAATTCTTGCAGAGTTTGACCCCCGATCCGGCCCGGCTGGCAAAAATTCCGCAACTGATCACCGAGCTAGGCGATGACAAGTTTGATGTTCGGGAGCGCGCGGTCAAGCAATTGCAAGCTTTGGGTGAACTCGCGCGGCCCACGTTGACCTCCGCGCTCAAGTCCAAGGACCTCGAAACGTCTGTGCGCGCGAAGTATGTCCTTAGCCAACTCGATTCCGGCCAAGCTACTGACAAACTGCGAGCGCTCCTCTCGGCAACACTGATGTTGCTCGATGAACGTCCAACGCCCACGGCGGCCGAGGCTCTACTCGCGGTGCTGCCTGTCTGTAACGATCCGGGCCTTGCGAATGCGGCTTGCATGGCCCTTTGGAAATCCGTGGATTCCACCCACACCGATTTCTTGCGGCGGGCCTTGAAACAGGAACACAAACTGACAATCGCCGCGGCCCTCGTCGCGTTGGAACTAGCCAGCGGTCGCGATTCCATCGCCGCGATCGAGCCATATCTTGCGCACGACGACCCGCAGCTGCGCTTAGCCGCCGCCCGCGCGCTAGTCGATCGCCAACCGCAGCCAGCCGCAAGAACGCTTGCGGAACTGACCCAATCGAACAATCAAGAAATCGCGGCCGCGGCCCGCGGACTGTTAAACATGATGACGGGTTATACCGAACCCAAGTTTTATTGGCTCAAATGGCGCGACAACGATTTGCCCACCGCCAAGCTTGCGGCCTTGGGAAGCAAGCGGCTTGACTTGAGTTTAGGACGCGAAGGGCTGCAAGAAACATTTACTGCCGGTCTGGGACTCTTTCAATATGAATCCGATGCGGGGCGCGCGTTGCGCGTCGAAAAAGGAATCGTCGCCCTGGGCGGCACCACCCCCGACGGCAAGCAGCAGCCCGAGTGTGACCAACGAATTTACTTGAAGGCCCAGAGCCTGTTGGGCCAGCCGGAATTCCCCGATCGATTCACGGTACGCGCGCGGATGGCCGCGGAGAATAACAACAACTTTGGCTGGCATCTGGGGATTTCTCTCGGCAGCGTCAAAGCACTTTTTCACCCTGGCGTCGATGGCGGCGCGTTTCGTCTGGAGACAATACCCGAACACCAAGCGATACTTAATAATCAAGAGATGGGTTTCACGCCTCAGACCGATAGCATGCACGACATGACCATCGAATTTCACCGCGTGGGTCAAGAGGCCGGCCTGGAAATCACAATCGTGGACTGCGCGAATCCCAAAAACCGTTACACGCAAAAATCGAAAATCCCGCTAGCAAAATTCGGGAAGTTGGACCGTCTCGGTCTGGAGCGGAGCGGCCGGACCGGCGGAGCAGCATTGATTGATGAAGTCGAGATTCGTTTCAAGTAGCGGCCACTCTCGCCAGATGCCGCAAGTCGTCATCATCGTGAAAAGGCGCATGTGACAGAGCTGTTACTTGCAAAGATTGCCGGCTCCCGGCCAAGATAAGAGAAGTCCTTCGCGACAATTCATGGTATTTCCTCGGGTGCAGGATGACTACTCTATCGCAAGTTGGCCGCGGCGCGGTGTTGCTCACGTCGATAGCGCTCGTCGCTTGTTACATCGACGTCTACACAACGGGCAAGTTTCCCTGGCAGCACGCGGCGGCCGAGGAAACTCCGGCGACGACAGAGAGTGTCGAGACATGGAGTGCTCGTGCTCAGCACACCATGCATTTGTGCAGCGCTGCGGCAGTGCTCACCGCCATTTATCCTGAGATGCGAGATTACCAAATGACCGACATCGAGATTTTCTTTGCCATGTCCGGCGGGAAGTCCGATGTGCATGGGAATCGTGTGGTTGCCCAAGCGTTATACGGAACAGTGAACGGGAATTCTTCAGAGGCTGAACAGGCACAACACACTGTGCCAATCTTTCTACCGGGCTCAAAATCAGACGTCGCCGCCGGCATCATTGTCGTGCAACCCCCAACAGTCAATGCACCGTCCAATTCGCCGACCAATGCGCCCGCGACGCTCCTCTTTTTGTCCGGCACGAAATCTTTCAGCGGGCAAACGACCGTGCTCTCGGGAGCACTCAACCCTGCGCCGCCAGCGAATTCTCAAACCGAACAGAAAGCTCCCGTCTTCATTGGGGGCAGCAAGTCGCTCATGCTCCCGACGCGCTTGCCGGAAACCGCGCAACCGCGAGTCGTCACTCCGACGCAAAGCCCGCAATTCATGGGCGGGGCGAAGTCGCCGGGACCACTTGTGAGGCCGAACGCAGCAAGTCACGCGCCGGCATACATCCCTCCACCATCGCCAGTGATATTCCCTAGCGGAGATAAACTCCAAGGTTACCCTACCACAACTCCAGCGCAGGGAACCGCGCCGAAACCTTCTAGCGCCTCTTCAAGTACGAACCCGCTTTTCATGTCGGGTGCCAAATCTCCTATCCGAGAAGTACCAAAAGACCTATTCACCGAAAAAGTCCCCACACAGCGACAAACCGCTCCCAACGCATTGCAAACAGCACCACCTGCACCGTTGCAAATTACGCCGAAGGATGCGCCCAATTTGCCAGCACCTGCTCAACAAGCGGCTCCGCGACTTTACGGCGACAAACTTGGGTCACCGGCGGGATCGTATTGAGCCGCGGCTTAAGCAATGCGAGAAGAGGATCGACGTGTGAACTCAATTGGCTCACCCCTGCCTGAATTAGGAAGACGGACTTTTCTGCGATGCAAACCGAAACGATACTCGCCATAGTCTACGGCGCGTGCTTTAGCTTTTTCTTTTTCGCGTTGACCTTCGCGCCGCTCGAAAAAGCGTTTCCAGCCAAGCCGGGGCAGCGGTTCTTTCGACCCGACTGGTGGACCGATCTGTGTTTCTTTCTCGGCCAGCACTTTCTCTGGATCAGTTTGGTCTTCACCGTGTTGACTTGGCTCAGCCACTGGCTGGATGCGACCGTGCCGAGCGATTTCCGCGCGTCGGTTGCCGCGCAGCCGTGGTGGCTGCAAGCTCTCGAGGTCATTGTCCTGAGCGATTTCCTCGTCTACTGGGGGCATCGGCTGCAGCACTCGAACATGTTCCTCTGGCGGTTTCACTCGATTCACCACACGTCGCAGCACTTGGATTGGCTCGCCGCGCATCGCGAGCATCCGTTGGACTCCGTCTACCAACTGAGCCTGATCAACTTGCCTCCGCTCTTAATCGGGTTTCCCTTGCAGACAATCGCGGGGCTCATTGCATTTCGCGGCATCTGGGCGATCTACATTCACAGCAATGTGCGAATCCCGCTCGGCCCCATCAAAATGCTGATCGGCGCGCCGCAGTTGCATCACTGGCATCACGACCGATCGCGCGATGCGGGAAATTACGCCAATATCTCGCCGTTGATGGACCTGATGTTCGGAACTTATGTCTGTCCCGACCATGAGCCGGAGGAACTTGGCGTCCGCGAAGAGATACCCACAAGCTACCTGGGTCAAATGTTGTACCCTCTGGCTCCGCGTTGGTTTAAGCAAGAAAAGCAACCCCTCTAGCCAGGAAGCAAAGATGAGTGCGTAGGTTTCTCGCATGGAAACGATGATTGCGCGTCGCCGGCAAATTGTCCGCGTTGACTCGCTCGCTGGCCGTACCTAGGATAGAAATATCGGATCTAGGCAATAATCCTGACCAAGATTCTCCACAGGCGAACTTCTGCCCAACGTCAATGCGTTGCACCAATTCGAGGGGAACAGTTTCGATGACGATGCTCATACATATTTGCGGGCGGAATCCGTTTTTGGCCTTGATGGCTTTTGCCGCACTGTTTTGGACCAGTCCGGCAATCGCCCAGCCTAAAGCCGCGCCGACGGCGAAAGACAAGTATATTGTCGAACTCGAAGTCGAAACATCCGACAACGTCCAACTCTTCTACAATTACTACAAGTTCAAGCCGCAACCAGATGCCAAGGAACCTAAACCGGCGAACGAAGCGCCTGTCGTTTTGATCGTTGCTCACGACAAAGGGAACAAGCAAGATTACGACGCCCTGGCCCGTGATCTCCAAGCATCTGGCTGTGCGGTGATCGTGCCTGATTTGCGCGGCTCGGGCAAAAGCAACAAACGGCTTTTGAAGACCGTTCAAGGCGGCCAAGTCGTGGTTGGCAAAACAGTTCCCGTCACCGCGGCAAAGCTTGAAGATTACTACGCGATGGTCGAAATTGATCTAGAGAAAATCAAGACCGAAATGGTCAAACTGCACAATGCGGGCGAGTTTAATATTCGCCGGCTCTGTGTGATCGGGGTGGAAAGCGGGGCGGTTGTGGCCTTGAATTGGACGCTGCTCAAGGATTGGACATGGCCTGATTTAACCACCGGTCCACAGGCGAAAGATGTCCGCGGGCTGATCCTGGTTTCGCCGCGTTGGAATCACAAAGGATTGGTCATCAACAAGGCGATCGAGCAAGGAGAGTTTATCAAATTTATCCCGACCTTGCTGATGGTTGGCGCTAAGGACATTAGCTACGCAAACGATGACAAACGGTTATACGAACAATTCGATCGTTATTTGCCATTACCGGCAAATGCAACCGAGCAAGATCGCATGGACCAACAAAACTTGTTTGACTTCAAATTCGACACAACTTTGCAGGGTTTCAAACTGCTGAAAGAACAAAAACTCACTTTGCCAAACGATCCGAAAAAAACTCCTTACGACCCGTCGCTAATTATCAAATTCTTTATCAACAGCCGCGTCGCGAATAACGAGTTCAAATGGGTTGAACGAAAATTGCCCTAAGCTGACTCATTGCACCAAATGCCCAGGGGTTTATCCCCTGGGTCTCTTTTGATCTTCAAGCTGCTTGGTTACAGCGGCATATTCGGCACGTTGATGACGGTGCCGGGGCGCAGTTTGCTGTTGGCTGGGACTTGCTGATTGGCACTTTGCAGTGTGCCAGCATGACGTAGATCGCCATAAAAACGCGCAGCGAGCGTCTCCCAAGTCTCAAGCGGCTTGACCAAATAAGTCTTTGACCCAGCTTGCGGCGCGGCCGCGGAACCTGTGCCGAGAATCTTGTCCCCGACCCAATTCATCGCACTCTCAGAAGAGTTCCAAGCACGCGTCGGCCAACTTGCAGATTCGGCAGGCCGCGGCGGCCAGCCAACTTGCGGCGCGGGAACGGTATTCATGGCAGCAGGCGGCCAACCGCTGGGCGCTGGTGCAGGATTTACCAACCCGGGCGCAGTCGGCGCGGCCTGCGCGAGTGTGACGGGTTGTTGCAGAGGTGCGGCATTGGCCAATTGCTGGTCCCAAGGCGACAAGGCCATGGGGTTCAGCGGGGGTGCCGGTTGAGCAGCCGGTACATTCGCGCCGCGCCAGCCCGAACTGCTCACCGCTAGCGTCCGCGGGCCAAACTGTTCCAGTGTCGGCGGCGTCAACAAAGGCGGCATGGCTTGTGACATCGGGGCAACCGCTGGGGGCATCGCCATAGGATTCACACTGCCGCCTGGGATCGTCAGTTCGGTCCCAATCGGCAGCAGTTCCGGATCGCGCAGCACGGCGCGGTTGTATTCAAATATCTCGCGTGCCCGCTGTTCGTCGCCATAATAACGCCGCGCGATCGTTGCCAATGAGTCGCCGTCTACAATCCGATGCTGAACGGCTCCGCCTGCAGCCAGCGGCATGCTCAGCGGCGCACCGGCTGCGTAGCTATTGTTCGGCACGGCGGACGAACTGGATAGCGCCAACGACGGCATCGAATCAGTTCGCGGTAGTTGATATCCAGTGACTGGTGCAGACGCTACCGGCGTTGCCAGCCCCGGCATCGAATTCAGCGGCGGCGGAATTAGTGATGGCCGCTCGTTCAACGAAGTGTTTTCGTTTGGCACCATCGGATCGACAACATTCGAGCGATTCGGCGACCAACGATAACCTGTGGCATGTTCCACAGGTGCGGAACCGGCCGCGGATAAACTCCCCGCCGCGGCTTGCTGTGCGGGAGTCAATTTCGCCGGTTCCACCGATGTTACGGCGGGACTGGTATCTGGGACGAGCGGTTTCAGTTCCGCAAGCGAATATACCTTGGGCGCAGAAGCTGCCTGCTCCTTCGCTGCGTTATCCAGGGTTGAGGGAAATGCATACGAACTCCCCGCGCGCAGAAACGGATCAGCCGGAGCCGCTGGCGCAGTTATTTTTTCCGTTGTATTCAGAGAACTTGTGTTCCCAGGAAGCTGATACATGGAGCCCGCTGCGGGTGCCGATATTGCCGGACTCTCGGCCAGCGATTCTATCCGGCCCGCCAGTTGCGGCTGAACGGGCTCTGGTGGAGAAGGGTTAGCCAGCGGCGTCGCCGGCTGAATTTCGGTGAAGCCCGATGGCCATTGCACGGCGCGGGGTTCCTCAGGCGGCTTGCGAAAGAAGAGTGCCGTTCCAAGGCCGACAACGGTGATGACCGCGCCGCCGAACAAGCGTTTTCGAGAATCGAGCACGGGCAAGCCTCGCGCAGAGTGAAGGACCAGCAGTGGCCTTCCTGGCGCGATGACAGCACGGTATCCAATACCGCTCTAGGTTCTATCGGCCGCCAGCTAGGCCGGGTTCGACCGCATCTAGCGCGAAGTTCAAGAAATCTTCAGCTCGAGAATTGCCTCTGCGGCATGATCGCCAAAGTCTTCGCCGCCGGAAAGATTTGCCATGCTTCACTTGGCAATACAGCGAATCGAGAAGAGTAGAAGGCTGCTGTATAAGCCAGAAAATTATCCCTCGCTCGTAACAACTGCCACGAACGACAAAGAAATCAATCCCGGCGGCCGGCAATCACTGGCTTCGCGCGGTTCGCTTCGTACCAAGTTCGCCAAGCGGCCTGGTTGTAGTCGAAATTCTGGCCCGAGAGTTTGTTAAGCGCCGTGAGCACTTGGAAATTTTCGAGCGCTTGCTCGATAATTTGAGCTTTGCCGCCAGCGGAAAACCCGCCGCCTCCACCACCGAATGAGGCGCTCATCTGGCCCCCATCGCCGCTGCTGATTTGAAACTTATGTTTGGTGATTAATCCGTCGATGAGAGCCGGAATGACACTCGAATCCCCCAGTTCGCCAAGCGCATAGCCGGCGCGATTCACGCGTTTGTTGTCTTTGCTTTTCAGTTCGCCGGCTATGAGCATAGCGATATCAGAGTTCTTTCGTTTCTTTAGTTGCTCGAGAGCAAGCTCCTGGTATTGATCCGTGGCCGATCCCATAGCCAAATCGACCAGTGTGCGAAATGACGGCCCGTTGCCGATTCGGCCAAGTGCTTCGATGTAGGCCCGGAGAAGCCGCGGCAGTTTTTCGGTTTTCATCTCTTGCAAGATCGCCGGTACCGCCGCCGGATCATCAATCGTGGTGAGTTTCTGCCACGCTTCTTGCGACTTCCCTGGAGTGCCGTTGATGAAGTCCGCCTTGAGGCGATTCAACCGCCCGTACCAATCCCGTTCTTGGTTTTTGCTGAGGGCCGCTTGCTCCAGCAGTTCAACCTCTTGCGGCAACTTCCATTCGCCTTTGTAGAGGACGTAGCCTCGTTCCTTCATCAATTCGTCGCGACGGAGCCAGCGGCCGCTGATTTGCTTGTAGCCCAGGGCGATTCGGGCTTGCAGGTGATCCGGTTCGAGGGCGATGACTCGTTCGAGATGCGGCACTCGTTGCTTGTTCATTTGCTTCTCGCGGCACCATTCAGCCATTTTCCATTGGCCCTCGACGGTGTCCGGCGCGATGGCGCGCAGCCTTTCATACTCGGCCTCGTCTTTGCCGACGATGACCACTTGCTTAATTGCCGTTTTGTCGAGAACGATTTGCCCGCCGGAGGAAGTCTTGATGCGATGTTGGTTTTTGGGCAGATTTTCGTCTGCCACAATTTCACCCTCGATCCGGCCTTCGTTCTGCAAGATCAAGACTTCCCCAGCGCGAATTGACTGGATGCCAAGCAGCATCAAGAGCAATGGGAACGTGGTTCGCATCCAGGCACCAAACGAAAAAATGATCTGAAGTTCCGGCGAAGAAATGTCATGCGACCGGTCCATTGATTATAGTGAGCGGCGTTTCCCAGCGGCAAATTTGCTGCCCACCGCCGTCCGGATTTCGGCCAAAAACCCCAACAATTATACCGGTTACAGCGCATGTCCGAAGTTTCCCCGCCCGCCACGGTCTCCGAATCGACCAACCAGCATCGCCGCGAAAGCCCGAATTCCGTGGCCTGCGGCGTGATTACCGTCAGCGACACGCGAACCATGGAAACCGACACGGGCGGCAAGCTGCTGGCGGAATTGCTGGAACAATTTGGGCATCGGGTTTTAGTTCGCGATCTGATTCCCGACGAACCAGATAGAATGCGCTCATTAATTTCGACTTGGCTTGCGCGCGGTGACCTGCAGGCTATTCTGATGACCGGCGGCACAGGCATCGGGCGGCGCGATCAGACCTTTGAAACGATCAGTGCGCTGCTGACCAAACCGCTGCCGGGGTATGGCGAGATTTTTCGGATGCTCAGCTATGCCGACATCGGCCCCGCCGCAATGCTCAGCCGCGCCATCGGCGGCACGATCGGACAAACGATTCTATTGACGATGCCCGGCTCGCGCGCGGCCGTGCAACTCGCGGTGGAAAAACTCATCGGACCGGAACTCGGTCATCTCGTGCGCGAGGCTACGCGGTGACAAAGCAAAGCCCCGGGGTTCACCCCCCGGGAAGCATTTTCGATGAGTCATTTGCTAGCGTGAGAAATGGCTAAGCGGCGAGCAATATCGAAGTCCTCGCTTGCTCAAGGTGTCGCTGCCATTTGAATTATTCTAACTTCTAGATTCTTTCTTCTCTCTCCCAATTGCCCTAGCGGCAATCCGCGTGCCTCGCTACGCTTCGCCCCGCTTTCGTTCGCGCTAACCTGCGCGCCGATATTGCTGTGCAATCACGAGGGCCCAGCCCAAGGAGGGGCCGGTGCAAAAAACACTATTCGCCATGCTCGTCGCGGTCGTTTCGATCGTTGGCTGGCAAGTCATCCAAAAATACAAAGTCGAAGGACTCGACGTCCTCGCGGCGGTCAAGCAACGCTGGAATCCTTCGACAACGGCCAATCTGCCAGCGAACCCGCAGCAGCATTCGGGCGTGAACGGCGGCTACCAATACGGCCAACAACCGAACGGGCCGCAACAGTTTCCCACGCAATATCCCCCACAACAGACTCCGTATCCTCCCAACCAATATCCCTCTCAGCAACAACAAGCCTATCCGTACGGCCAGCAGCAGCCAGTCCAGCCGATCCCGTATCCCTACGCGTCGCCGCAACAAACTTTACCGCAAAATGCCGGATATCCGCCCCTCGCGCCGCTCCCGACAGCACAGCCGGGCTATCAGCAGCAACACCCGCTCACGCCGCTGCCGGGTTATGAAAACCCGCCGCAACAACCTTACGGACAACAGCCGAATTCTCCTGGATATCAGCAACCAGTCGCTGCCCAGCACAACGGCACAATCAAAATTGCATCGTTCAATATCCAAGTCTTTGGCGAATCGAAGCTGCGCAAGCCCGAGGCCATGCGGAGCATCACCGATTTGATTCGGCGGTTCGATGTTGTCGCGATCCAAGAGTTGCGGGCGGCATCAGACGATATTATGCCCCGGTTCATCGCTGAGTTGAATGCAACCGGCCGCCGCTATGACTTCATCGTGGGACCCCGGCTTGGCCGGACCAGCAGCAAGGAGCAGTACGTTTTTGTGTTTGACACCGCGACGATCGAATGCGATCGTTCGGCGACATACACCGTGCAAGATCCCGACGATCGGCTTCACCGCGAACCGTTGGTGGCCTCTTTCCGCACGCGCAGCGCGCCGCCGCAACAAGCGTTTACCTTTAAGCTCGTTAACATCCACACCGATCCAGACGAAGTGCCGCAAGAACTCACCGCGCTTGCGGATGTCATCCGCGCCGTACGCAACGATGGACGTCAGGAGGACGATGTGCTGCTGCTGGGTGACCTCAACGCCGACGAGCGCATGCTGGCCGGCCTAGCCCAAGCGACCGGTTGCTCACTCGTCGTTTCCGGTGTGCCGACAAACACCAAGGGGACCAAGACCTACGACAATCTGCTTTATGCCCGCGGTGCGACCACCGAAATCACGCAGCAATGGGGAGTGGTGGACTTTGCCAAGGAATATCAGCTAACCGAACAACAAGCCCTGGAAGTCAGCGACCACCGCCCGATCTGGGCCGAGTTCAGCATCTACGAAGGCGGCCAGCAGAACGTGGTGCGGTCACAGTTGGGGGCAGTGGGGCGGTAAAGGTTCCTTGATTTTAGGACTCGCTTTGAAAGTCGGCAGACTCTCCCCTCGCCGCTACTTGCTGACTAGAATGGAGCAGTTTTCCTGCTGAACCTTTCTACTGCCCATTCTTCCGCGCTGCGATTGTCCGCATGAGTTCTCCTGCGTCGAACGAACCGGTAGGCGTGTTGCTTAGCGGGGGACTCGACAGCGCCATCCTGCTCTCGCATCTACTTACGCAAGGCGAAACCGTTCAACCGTTCTACATCCGCACGGGTGTTGTCTGGGAACAGGCCGAACGCCGCGCGGTGCATGCGTATCTAGCGGCTGTTGCTAGTCCAAACTTAATGCCGTTGGTTGAGTTCGAGTTGCCGCTCGCGGACTTGTACGAACAACACTGGTCGCTCGATGGACGCGACGTCCCGGACGCCGACACTTCTGACGAGGCCGTGTTTTTGCCCGGCCGCAATATGCTTTTGTTGCTCAAGCCGGCGATTTGGTGCCAGCGGCATGGGATCTCGCGGTTGGCTCTGGGTCCGCTGGCGAGTAATCCGTTTCCCGATGCCCGGCCGGCGTTTTTTGCGAGTTTGGAAGAAACCCTACAGCTTTCGAATCCAGTGCCGCTCCAGATCCTGCGCCCTTTTATCGAACTGCATAAAATCGACGTCATGCGGCTAGGACAAGACCTTCCTTTGCAGCATACTTGGAGTTGCATCGCCCCGGTTCACTCAGCAAACAAGCAACTACTGCACTGCGGACAATGCAACAAATGCGCGGAACGTCAGCGAGCATTTGCTGAGGCAGACACGATCGATCCCACGGTTTACGCAAATCACTCTTGAGTTTCCGCGGCACGCCGCAAGCGAGCAGCCAAGGCATGCTTCCAGCATTCCCGAATCCCTAACCCCCAATCCCGAATCCCCCCCAAGATGTTCCGCGTCACCCGCCAAATCGACTTCTGTTACGGCCACCGGTTGCTGAATTACGACGGCAAATGCAAGCATCTGCATGGGCATAACGGCCGCGTGATTATTTCGCTCGAAGCGCCGACACTCGACTCACGCGGGATGGTCCTCGACTTTAGCGAGATCAAGCGCGTGGTGAATCGCTGGATTGATGACCAACTGGATCATCGGATGATTTTGCATCGCGACGATCCGTATGTCCCTTTTTTTCAGAGCCAGAACGAGCCGCTGCATTTACTCGATGTCAATCCGACGGCGGAGAATATTGCCAAGCTCATTCACGACTACGCCGTGGCGCAGGGTTTCCCCGTTGTAGAAACCAGCCTTTGGGAAACGCGGAACTGCTACGCTACCTATCGCGGGTAATTCCGTAGGTTAGGCTTTCTAGCCTGACAGCGAGTCTAGACGGCTGCTTCAACCCGCGCGACCTACCTAAGAGTCAGGCAAGAATGCCTAACCTACGAAAAAACAGTCCGGCGCGACCTTTTGGATCGCCCGGACTGCAAATCCCCCCCTGGGATACTCGACGCCGCTTCATTGCTGAGGCGGCGTTTATTTTTGCTGACGTTGATGTCTCGATTCCTTGCGTGACAATTCGTCGCGACACCCAAAGTATCGGCTACGCGGACTCTCCGGCTTAGGCAAAGTTTATGGAATTGTGAGCGACCGGTTTTGCTGGCAAAGATTCGGCGGTTCATGCTAGCGGCACATTCTAAAAGAAAAGCTGGATAAGGCGCGGCGACTCTGCCGATTCTAACGATTGAAACGGCACGCCATTGGTCTGCCCCCGCAGATCGCCGCCAGCTTGCAGACACGTCTGGCATCGACAGCGACCGTTGTTTTTTGGTACTACCACCACCCCGGTGGTCGACTTCCTTCGGTTTACAGTGGGAACAAGCTCATGGCTCGCCTTGCCAATTTATTCTGGCGCTCCTCGCTCGTGTGGGGCTTGCTGCTCACCGCCGGTATCTTCATGGCCGTCGATGCGGGAATCATTTCGAGCCCCGCGATCAAGGCATATCTCACCGCCCACTGGACCAGCTTCGTCATCATGACCGGCTGTTGCGCGGGTCTCGTGCAATTGAGCTGGCGCTGGCTCTCGGTGAGCGGCCAACTCAACACGGTCAACGAACCGCTCCTGCCGGAAATTCCCGTCGGCGGCCAAGCCGTGGCCGATGTGTCAAAGCTCCTTGCCCACCTGAACAACAAAGTCGGCGAAGCGAGCGAGGCTCTACTCCCGTGCCGACTTCGCGATGCGCTCCATGCCATTGAACGCCGCGGCAACTCGGACAAACTCGACGACGAACTGCTCCGCCTCGAAGACCGCACCACCGCTTCGGCTTCCCATGACCAAACACTCGTCAAAACACTCCTCTGGGCGGTTCCGCTCGCCGGACTCCTTGGCACGGCACTGCAAATTCCCGACGCTCTCGCAGTTCTGGCAAGTCAACCCGGCGATGCAACGCTTGCCAAAATCGCTCTGGCTTGTGCCAGCGCACTCAACACGACGGTCCTGGCGCTCGGCTGCTCGCTCGTCTTGGCTTTGGGACGTCACTTGATCACCGGCCAAGAAGAAACGCTTCGCCAAACCGTGGCACTCCGTGCCCGCGCTGAACTCGCCGGCCGATTCCCGAGCCAACTCGCCATCGACGATCCGCTGCATGACGCCGTCGAACGCATCGTGCATGCAATTATTCCGCAACAAGACAAACTCCTTCGCCGCCAAGTCGAACTGTGGCAAGCGACCGTTGACGAAGCCCACGATCATTGGACGCAAATGTCGGACAAGATCGGCGAACAAATCAAAACGGCGATCAGCGGGGCGTTGGACACAAGCCTCCGCGAACATACCGACCGCTTGGGTGCGCAAGAGACTGGCTTCTGGACCGGCATCCAAGAAGGTCTCGAAAAAATCAGTGACAAACTGGCAAAACAGCAATCGGAACTCTCGCGCCACGGTGTGATTTTGCTCAAGGTGGCCGACGCGGCCAAGCACGTCGCCACCGTCGAAGAAACACTCAACGAAAATCTGCAAGCCCTGGCCGTCACGCAATCGTTCCAGGAAATGTTCACCAGCCTTTCAGCAACGCTGCAACTCCTCACGTCGCGGCTTAGCGCTCTACCGGCCGAATCGATCATCGAACTTCCACGCGGCAAGAAAAGTCGGGGGCAAGCCGCATGAAGCGACCGGCCAACTCAGCCAAGCTCGGGATCTCCCTCTTTCCGTTTCTCGACGCGCTGATTTGCATGATGGGCGGTCTCATCGTGATCCTCGCGGCCGTCAATAGCACCGCCGCGCACCAAGCCAAGGAACTCCACGCCGCCGATCGCGCCGCCCAAGTCCCCAGCCAAGTCCTCGCGGCCAAGTTTCAGCGCACCCCGGCTGCCAAACCGCAGCCGGTCCAGCCTGCCGAAGATACATCACTCCAAGCGCTCGAAGCGCTTTCCGAAACACGTGATGAACTTGCTTGGCGCATCGAGCACCTACGAGCCTCGCGTGAAAAAACGGCGCAGGACCTGCAATACGAACGGCTCCGTCTGAGCTCCGCCGAGAACCAAGTCGCGCAGCTCAAGCAACAGCTCGCCGAACTCAGCAACGCGCTCCAACAAATCCAAGGCACCTCGGCCGCGCAAAACCAATCCCGCGCGCAACTCGCCAAAACACTCGAAGCCACGCGGCAGCAACTCGAAGCAGCCAAACAGCGTCTCGACCGTGCCCAAGCCGAGGCCGCCAATCGCAAACCGTCGTACGCCGTCGTCCCTTACGAAGGCCCCAATCGCACCAAACGCCGGCCGATTTACATCGAGTGCACCGCCGAAAAAATTATCATCCAGCCCGAGGGGATCATCATCCTGCCGCGAGACCTTGCCGGTCCGCCGGGTCCGGGGAATCCGCTGGCTTCGACGATCCGCGCCATCCGCGAAGGTCTCCTCGCCACCTCGCCTGATCCGAGTTCGCCCGACGCGGAACCTTACCCGTTGTTCCTCGTGCGGCCAAACGGGATCGTTGCCTACTACGAAGCACGCGAGGCCATGGCCTCGTGGGCACACGAAATCGGCTACCAAGTCGTCGAGCAAGATTGGCCGCTGACCTTTCCTCCGGCGGATCCGAACTTGGCTCTGCGCGGCAACCAAGCACTTGCCGACGCACGGCAGCGTTTCGAGTGGCTCGCCCAACAAAATCCGGAACTTGCCAAACGGAGCGTCGGCACGCCGCAATCGTTTCGCGTCTCGCCCACCGGCGGCGGGTTGATCGCTGAAGGTGGATCTTCGGGCAGCGGCGGCGGCGCCTCGGTTCCGAGTTGGAGCGAAGGCGGCGGCAGCGGCGGTTCC
>JBGSSS010000222.1:0-6767 GCA_041736895.1 Pirellulales bacterium | reverse complement strand
GGTAGCTGCCTCGCTTGAGATGCTGGAGAAAGTGGACGCTCTGGTGGTGGACAAAACCGGCACCCTTACGGAGGGGCGTCCGGCCGTTACCGCAATCTCCGCTCTCTCTTCGGAAGATGACGTGCTTGGCCTCGCCGCTGCTTTGGAAGCGCAAAGCGAACATCCGCTGGCTGGTGCCGTGGTGCGGCTGGCCAAAGAACGCGGGCTTTCTCTCGGCGGCGTGCAAGGTTTTTCCGCGATCACCGGCGGCGGCGTGCGCGGGAGCGTGGATGGTCGATCGGTTCTGGTGGGCAAGCGGGCCTTGCTTGAAGCCGCTGGAGTCAAAGGCTTGCCGACTTTGCAAAACCAGGCCGTGGTCGCCCAGGCGGAAGGCCGGACCGTGATCTGGGTCGCCTGCGATGGCAATGCTTTGGGATTTTTGGTGCTCGCCGATCCGGTGAAAAAGAGCACACCCGAAGCCATCACTGCGTTGCACCGGCTGGGCCTTAAAATTCGCATGCTGACCGGCGACAATCCCCAAACCGCGGCGCATCTCGCGAAGAACCTTGGCATCGATGATTTTGTCGCCGAAGTGAGCCCTGGCGACAAGCAGGCGCGAGTAACGGAAATGAAAGCGCAAGGCCGGGTGGTGGCCATGGCAGGCGACGGGGTGAACGATGCCCCCGCGCTGAAAAAGTCCGATATCGGTATAGCGATGGGAATTACCGGCACGGATGTTTCGAAGGAAGCAGCCGACGTGGTACTGACGGACGATAATTTCGCGACGATTGTCGCGGCCGTCGAAGAAGGTCGGGCGATCTTCGCGAACATTCGCAAGTTTTTGCGCTACCTGCTTTCGTCGAACATCGGCGAGGTGCTGACGATGTTTTTTGGCGTCCTGCTGGCCAGAGTCATCGAACTCCATGCCGAGGGGGAAGCCGTTGTTCTGCCGCTGTTGGCCACGCAAATCTTGTGGATCAATCTGGTAACCGATGGAGCGCCTGCCTTGGCGCTTGGCGTCGACCCGGCCGATGAAGGGTTGATGCAACGGCCCCCACGCCCGCAGGACGAAGGGGTTATCACAGGCCGAATGTGGAGGGGTATCTTTTTTGTCGGGGTGATCATGGCCGTGGGAACGCTCGCGGTGCTTGATGCATCGCTCCCCGGCGGCCTGATCCCCGGCAGCGGCGACATGCGATACGCTCAAACGATGGCCTTCACCACGCTGATGATGTTTCAGCTGTTTAACGTATTCAATGCCCGCTCGGATGAATTGAGCGCCTTCCACGGACTGTTTCGCAACCCACTGTTATGGGGTGCGGTAGGTCTTTCGTTGGTGCTCCACATTGCAGTGGTTTACATTCCTTTCCTGCAAAAGGCCTTTTCAACTACGAACTTAAGCTTCGGAGATTGGCTGGTCTGCACCGCAGTTTCGAGTTCCGTGCTATGGCTGCAAGAGCTCAGCAAGATTGTGACACGCCGAAGTGCATGGCCAGCGAGTTGAGGCACTTGCTGAAATCGAGTCCTACGGCATAGACAATAAAAAAACCGATCGCGCCCTGCAGGACGCAACCGGTTTTGATCAGTCTAGCACCAAACCAAGAATTACTTGGCGGCAGGAGCCGGAGCAGCAACAGGAGCAGCAGCAGGCTTCTTGGCCTTAGCAGCAGCGCGCTTCTTGGGGCTCTTCTTGGCGGCCGGAGCGGCTTTCTTAGCAGCCTTCTTCTTCGGCGACTTCTTGGCGGCAGGCTTCTTGGTTGCAGCCTTCTTCTTGGTGGACTTCTTCGCAGCCTTCTTGGGGGCGGCCTTCTTAGCAGCTTTTTTCTTAGTAGCCATAGCCTTATGGGCTCCTTCCGTGATTGCGCCCGAGTTGAAAATTTTGGCTCTCCCTCTGGGCGCACAGAAAGAAAGGGAGGAACCCACTTAAAATTGAAACAGAACCGATTTTTCGCTATCAGAATCGCCAGAAGCATCTGGTGATTCGTGGTGCGTCTGTCAGCTCTACTTACTCCTAATTAAGGTTCGCGGCCGGCGGAATTGTGTTACGTGATCGCGACCGACGGTCGCAGCGTTATAGATTAATGAGTGGCCGCTGGTTGATTGACGAGAGAAGTTTTGCGAATAAGTGGAAGTTAATGATGAATTAAACAATCGTCAAATAATCTATCGGAGTCAAAATAATTTTGTTTAAGTCTTCCAAGAATCGCTAACAAACTCTCTGTGTGAAATCTCCGTTGACTTCACTGCGCGCAATTGAACCAATTTTTTGCCAAACTAGTCAAGGCGAGTTCGCACAAAATTTCTGTTTTGTAAAAACTTCCTCTCAGAAATTTTCACGCGTTGGGAAGAACCGATCAGAGTCACGCGGCGTGACTCAAGCCCTCTCGGCAGCCCAGCGGCGGAGGTCCAAAAATTGGTCAGCGAATGAGTGACTCGACGCGCCGAGCGGGCTCTTGAAGAAGCTCGCCAGGAAGTCCAGCGTGCCGGTCTGACCACGCTTCCGCGCGAGCAAAACGAACCGCGTGAGATCGAGCACCAAGGGGGCGGCGAGCAGCGAATCGCAGCCCTGCCAGGTGAACTGCAGAGTCATCGGAGTGCTTAAAAAACCGCGGAAATGCACGTGATCCCAGGCAGTTTTCCAATCGCCGAGGCTCGCCACGTGTTCGATCGAGACGAGCGTTTGTGGGGGGTAACCGAGGATCTCTTCGAGCAGGTGATCCTTGCTTTTGACCTTCGATGCCTTGTTGGCAGGATCGGTCAAAACACGTCCGTCGAGGTTGCCAAAAATGTTGTGCCCGACCCAGCTCATGACCTCAAGATGACGCGCCGCGAACATGGGAGCTAGCACGCTTTTGAGGAGCGTCTCGCCGGTCTTGGCATCGCGCCCGGCATGGCAGGTGCCGCGGACACGCGCGAGTTCGTCGATCCCCTTCGGAGTAGCTCCCAAGGAGGGGGTGAAATTGATGTAAGGCATTCCCAAATCGAGCGCCGCGATGGCGTACAGCGTGCTCGCGGGGAGAGGACACGCTTCAGAATCGAGCAATGCCTCGGCGGCTGGCCACGTTTGCGGCCACTCTTCGGCCTCGACGGGGGCTTCCGTAGAGGCGAGATTTACCACCACAACTTGAGTCGCACCGGTCCGATTTTGAAATTCTTGCAAATCAACCTGGATCCGTTCGACGGCTTGGCGAGCCGATTTCTCCACGGGAACGGCTTCGCCAGCGAGATTTTTGATCGTTGGGCCGACATTCCAAAGCACGCCGGGGCGAATATTGGCATCGCACTCGGCAAGGAAATCCTGGCTCGCGGCGATGGCTTCGGCAGGGATCACGCGGCTTTCGATGTGTAGCCGCTCGGCTTCCGCGGCGAGCGTGGTGTCGCGAATTTCGTGGCCCCCGACCACGAACTGGTCCCACGCTGCGAACGGCATGTGACCGAATTCGGGGAGCGCGGTGACGAGGCCCACTTGGTCGGTTTTGTTGGCACGCAGGGCGGCGAGCCCAACGAGTGTCGTCACGGCGACGCCTCCGCGTGCTCCAATAATCCACATGCCAATGCGAGGAGCGCTCATGGAGGAAATTGAACCAATGCTCGTGAAAAGGTGTCGGGAGAGGATGAGGCGGGTGCGACAAATCCACTAGGAATGCTGGAAATCTGGGCCTATGATTGTCGCATGACAGCCCGCCTAGCCGCAAGCGGCGGCGACCATTCTCTTTCCTCCGGAACGACCCATGTTAGAAACCGTCGAACAAGCACCCGCGGATGCCATTTTGGGGCTCGCCGTGGCTTTTAATAAAGATCCCCGTGCCGAGAAGATCAATCTGAGCGTCGGCATTTATCAAGACGAGAACGGTAAGACGCCGACCCTCGCCTCGGTGCGAGAAGCCGAAAAACGGTTAGCGGCGGGGCCATCGAGCAAAACCTATCTCCCCATTCCCGGTGCCCCAGGTTATCTGCAAGCCGTGCAGGAGTTGGCATTCGGCGCTGGGAGCGAAGTCGTGACTTCGGGCCGGCTTGCTGGTGCGCACACGCCCGGCGGGACTGGTGGCTTGCGGGTGGTTGCCGATTTTCTGCACGAGAATTTTCCCAAAGCGACCGTCTGGCTGAGCGATCCCACTTGGCCGAACCATCAAAGCATTTTCGCCGCGGCCGGTTTAGCGACGAAGACTTATCCCTATTTCGATCAAGCAGCCAATAGCCTGAAACTCGACGCCATGCTCGCAGCGATTGAGAAGATGGCCCCTGGGGATGTGATTCTGCTCCATGGATGCTGTCACAATCCGACGGGGATCGATCCCACGCCCGCCGAGTGGAAGCAAATCGCGGCGGCGGTCAATAAACAGAAAGTGTTGCCATTTCTCGACTTCGCCTACCAAGGCTTCGGCGACGGGCTGGAAGAAGACGCCGTGGCCTTGCGGGAGTTTGCCAAAGCTGGTGGCGAGTTTATTGTGTGCAGTTCGTTCAGCAAGAATTTTGGGCTCTATCGCGAGCGCGTCGGGGCCGTGGCTGTGGTTTGTCAATCGGCCCAAGACGTCGCCGCCGTGCAGAGCCAGCTCAACCGCGTGGTGCGGGCGAACTATTCCAATCCGCCGGCCCATGGGGCAGAAATCGTCGAAACGATTCTCAAAGACCCCGAGCTCCGTCAAATGTGGGAGAAAGAATTGGCCACGATGCGGGACCGGATCAACGGCATGCGGAGCCAACTTGTCCAGGCCCTAGCCAAAAAAGGGGTGCCGGGGGACTACTCATTTATCAAAGATCAGCGGGGAATGTTCTCTTTTTCTGGCCTAACCCAGGACCAAGTTGAATTGCTGCGCGACGAGTATGCTATCTATATAGTAGGGTCGGGCCGCATCAACGTGGCGGGCTTAACCCCGGCCAACATCGACCGCGTGGCGGAATCGATTGGTGCGGTCGTGGGCCAACCGGCGTAAAGAATGGGTCCACCGCTAAGCCGCGAGCGGCCGCTCGCGGCTTAGCGGTGGATTTCTAACTCACAATTGGATTCTTCGTGAACATTTTGTTTGCTACTGCCGAGGCGGTGCCGTTCTGCAAGACCGGGGGCTTGGGAGACGTGTGTGGTAGTTTGCCCCGCGAGCTCTACAAGCTGGGCCACCGTCCGGCGGTGATCTTGCCCGCGTTTCGGCAGATCTATCAATCTGGCTTGCCGATTATCCCAATGGGAATCCACTTCGACATTCCGATTGGCCAGAAGCAGGTGGGCTGCCAGATTTTGGAAAGCCATCTGCCCGACTCGGCAGTGCCGGTTTTTTTCATCGAGAACAACGACTACTTCGACCGCCCCGGCATGTACGGCGAGAACGGCGAAGACTATCGCGACAATTGCGAACGGTTCGTGTTCTATTGCCGAGCATTGCTCGAAGCGATCGTGCAACTGGATCTGGAAACGGAGCTCATCCACTGCAACGACTGGTGCTCGGGTTTGATTCCCGCGTATCTCAAAACGATGCTACACGAGCAGCCCCCTTACGATCAGATCGCCACGCTCTACACCATTCATAACCTGGCCTACCAGGGAAGCTTCTGGCACTGGGACATGGTACTTACCGGCATCGACTGGAAGTATTTCAATTGGCGGCAAATGGAGTCCTATGGCAATTTGAATTTCATGAAGTCGGCCATCGCGTTTGCCGATTCGATCAGCACGGTGAGCCCCACCTACGCCAAAGAGATTTTGCATCCCCCCTTGGGATGCGGCATGGATGGTGCGTTACAACATCGTCGCGACGATTTGTACGGCATCATCAACGGCGCGGACTACGACGAGTGGAATCCGTCGATTGACGAATACTTAGGTCCCCACAATTACGATGGCGAGAGTTTCATCGGCGGCAAATCGGCCTGCAAGAAAGCGTTGCAACAGGAACTCGGCTTGCCGGTCGAGCCGCGGATCCCGTTGATCGCCGTGGTGAGTCGCCTGGCCGATCAAAAGGGCCTCGATTTGGTCGCCAAAGTGATGCAGCAGTGGGCCACCGAGCATCATGCCCAATGGGTGATCCTGGGGACGGGCGAACCCCGTTACCACCAACTGTTGGGCCAACTGGGGGCGGAGCATCCCCACAAGATTGCCGTACGGCTGGAGTTCTCGAACGAGCTGGCGCATCGCATCGAGGCGGGGGCCGACATGTTCCTCATGCCCAGCCAATACGAGCCGTGCGGCCTCAATCAGCTCTACAGTTTGAAATACGGCACGGTGCCAGTCGTCCGCGCGACGGGGGGCCTCGCTGATACGGTTGTCGATACAACGTCCGAAACGCTGGCCAACGGCACGGCGACGGGCTTCAGCTTCACCGAATACTCGGCCCCAGCACTTAACGAGGCCTTGCAACGGGCCTGCGGAATGTACGCCGATCCCAGCTCGTGGCACAAATTGATCGCCACGGGGATGCGGCAAGATTGGTCCTGGGGTTCCAGCGCCCTCAAGTACAGCGACCTCTATGAGCGGACTCTGGCCCGCGCGCGGCAGGGTGTATTAAGCTAGTGGCGATGGACTGCACGAGCGACACCGTTTTTGAAATGCGAACCGATCCCACGACGGGACGGCGCGTGTTGATCGCCGAAGGGCGTGCCGCCCGCCCCAGCGATTTCGCCGAGGACGCCGTTCTCGAGAAACATTCTTCCGTGGATTGCCCATTCTGCCGAGGGCATGAATCGCACACTCCGCATGAGCTTGCCGTCGTACGGGATTCGCATGGGGAGTGGCAGATTCGCGTCGTGCCGAATAAGTACCCGGCCGTGGCGCCGGCGAGCGGGGGACGTAAGTCCCC
>JBGSSS010000205.1:0-6856 GCA_041736895.1 Pirellulales bacterium | reverse complement strand
AAGGCAAGCCGCGGCCCCGGGCCACATGGCGCGAACAGTGCGCCGAGTTTTGGCAGGAATCATTTGCGGAAAACAACACCGAGCACGACGAACTCGCCGTCGATGTGCGAGCCTGGGATCTCCTGGGCATCGCAGCGGATGAGAAAATAGCACCGGAACAGGTCGGGATCTTTTTGCAAGAATCCGTTCTGCTCCACGCGCCGCAAGGCTGGCTGCTGACGACGCGCGCGGGGATGCTGAATTGGACGGGTTTGCAACTGCTCGCGGCGGCAACGCCGGTCTACGCCGTTCCGGAGAACGCTCGCTACACCAACGCGGGGACGATGCTCCCGACGCGCGAAGCGAGTTGGGCCGCCGTGGCCGTGCCATTGAATCGCTGGGACTTGCATCCCAACCCGGGATCGCCCCCGTGGCCTTGGGATGCGGGTTCCCCCGCGGGGTTGGGTCCCGATTGGGTGCCGCATTTCGCCACCTTGGAGATGCTCGATACGCCGATTGCCTTTGTCGAGCGACGGCAGATTTTGACCCTCGCTCTCGGACTATTCTTCGCGGCGCTAGGCGCGTCGATCTGGTGGGCTGCGCTTCGCTCGCCGATGAAAACGTTGTCCGGAGGAATTCTCTTTGCCGCGATCGCGTTGCTGCCCCAGGGCATTCAGATGCTCGGCATCGCCGCGTTGTCAGGTTTGGCTGCGGGCCAGATCTTGCGCTGGCTCGGCTGGTGGCCCTGGTACGGCTGGATTCGCAAGCCGATTCCGCGCACGGAGAAACCGGAAGCTCCGCGCAAGTCCGTCGCGCTGGCGACAAGCATCATCCTGCTCATCCTGTTCGCCAGCGCGAGCCATTGGAGCTGGGGGGCTGAAACGAACAGCAGCGAGCCACCGCTCAAAGGAATCGTCGCGGCGAATTGGACGATCTATTCGCCCGTTGATGACGAAGGCAAACCCACTGGTGACGTGGTCTATGTGCCCGCGGTGCTAGCTGAGACGATTCTCGCGCAACCTGCAAAAACAGCGTCAACCAAATGGTTGATCCGCTCGGCCAGCTACGTGGGCCAGGTCATCCGTCCCGCCGACGAACGGCCGCGTTCGGGCAATTGGCAAGCGACGCTGCAACTCGAAACACTTGCGGCGGCCGAGTGGGTTCGGCTCCCCTACTCCGCGCACGAATTGGTAATCCTGCCGAATGGGATTCTCGTCGATGACGAGTCCGGCGAATGGCGTTGGACCGAAAAGCGCGAGGCGCTCGAGGTCTTCATCGCGGCGGCAGGGAGCCATCGCTTGGAACTCCAATTCCAGCCGAAGACGGACGATCGCCAGGGCGCGGAAATTGGTTTCACGCTGCCCAGTTCGCCGGCGAACCAGTTCGAACTCACCGCACCGCCGCATATGCCGCTGGAATATGAACTGCCAGGGCGTTGGGAATGGCAAGCCGACAAGAATCTCTTGAGCGGCGTGGCCGGCGAACTCGAGCGTTTCGAAGTCGGCTGGCCGAAATACGACGAAGTGCATAGCACCAGCGCGCAAGTCGAAGTCGAAGTCGCCGAGTGGCTGCGCGTCCAGCCAGCGCTGGCGACGCTCGAAGTGCGCATCCCGATTCGCGTCCTCAACGGCCGGCTGACCGAATTGGAGTTGGCTGTCGATGATCGGCTGCGCTTGCTGCGGCTGCGCGGAGAAGCCGGCGCGGCTTGGAAGGCGGAACAAAAGGGCCGCTCGCTTAAACTCAACTTTCTCCGCCCCCTGCAAGATCGCTGCACGATCGAATTGACATTTCTCGTCGATTCGTTCAAGGGCTTGGGAACGCTGACGCTGCCGCGCTGCGAAATCCTCGGCCATACAGTCAAAGCGCAGTGGCTTTTTGGGACAGTCGATCCGAGTTTGGAATATCACGAGCAAGGCGTCGGCCCGGGGATGCTGCCGGTCGATCAAACCGTGGTCCAGCGCGTCTGGGGCGGCGATCCGGGGCGGCCGATGTTCGCGTACCAATTGCTGCGGCCGAACTTGCCGTGGAAACTGGTCACGCAGCCGCGCGAACCGGCGGTCCATCCGACGACCGCGAATGTCTGGCTGAGCGTTGCACACGAACAGCTTGACTGGGGCTGTCAAACGCAACTTGAAATCAGCAATGGCAGTTTGTTGATCCTGCGCGGCAAGTTGGCCGAGGACTGGCTGCCCGAGCGCGTGATCGTGCGGCAACAACAGCAAGAGTTGCCGCAGCGCTGGAGCATCGGCAACGATCGCCAAATCACCATCTTCCTTGAATCTCCGCTCTATGGCGAGGCGTCGATCTTGCTCTTGGGCAAACGAACCTTGCCCTTGCAAACCAACGCGCCGTGGAATTGGCCGCAATGGCATGGTCAACTGCCGCGCAGCGCGCATTTGCTTTTTGAACGCGACGCCGGCACGATCTTTCGTCTCCAAACTCGGCCCAATTGGACCGAAGTCCCGCGCGAAGACTGGAGCAAGCAACTCGCCGCGTGGCCGAAAGAATACCAGCAAGCCGCGAAACTTGCCGCGGTCGAGCGCCTGCCGCAAGCCTTCTGGTCGGGCAAACCGGGCCCGCAGCCTATCCCCGTGCGCACGGTAGCGAACCATCCGACGGGTTCGCTGGAGCTTTCGGTCGAATTGATCCAGAGCGAGAAAAACGCCTGGCGCGCTTTGGTCCATCTGCATGGCACCCTCAAGTCGGGGCAACTCGATCGCTTGGAATTGTCGCTGCCGCCGACCTGCCGCGAAGTGACGATCCCCAAGGAACTCGCCACGGCCGCGATCGAACAAGAAGCCATGGGCGAGCGCGTCTTGGTCTTGCGTCCCACCGCGCCCTTGAGCGGCGTTTGGGACTTGAGCTGGGAGCAGCGTTTGGAATTCGAACCCGGCCAACCCGTAAGTTGGCCCCATCTTCGCCCGCGCACCAAGCTGCCGCTGCGGGAGTTCGCGATCCTGCCGGGTTCCGAAGCAGCGAGCATTCCGGTCTGGCGCATCAACGGCTTGAAGCAAATCGAATTCAATCAGGCACATGCCGAACGGGCGCAAGGCCGCGGCGCGCTGCTCTACGAACTCACCGAGAATCCGCCGTGGGCCGAGTACCTGCCGCATCGCGCCGGCGACACCACCCCCGAAGTCGTCTTGGCCACGCATTCCCTCGGACAGCAAAGCGCGGCGCAGGTGATTGGCGCGAGCACCTGGGACTTGCTGCCCGAAGGCGCATCGCGGGTTTACTTGGCGTTGCCCGCGGATTGCGAGTTGTTGCAAGGGCGCGTCGATGGGCTGAATCTGGCTTGGCGGAAATTGAGCGCGGCCGAATTGCAAACGCGGTTGGGCGAGCGCGCCGATGAAACGATTCTCACAAGCCAGAATCCTCTGCCGACGGCGCTGTACGAAGTGTCGCTCGTGAATCAATTCCTGCCGCAGCGCATTGCGGCTGTTTATCGTTACGCGAGGCAGGACAGCTCCGAGCCGAACACCGCGGCACTCCCGGCGCTCTGGAACCTAGCGGTGCGCAAGACACGTTTGCAATCGTGGCAGCCGTTCGCGGCGGATTCGGCCCCACCAGCAGCGACGGATCGCAGAGAGTGGGATGAAGCGCAAGCCCTCGGCTACGTGGAACTCGGGGCGTTGCTGCAGCCGGCGCTGCAAGCGAACAACGCAGCGACTCCCGCGTGGCGGCAGATCTGGGAACGGCGCTTTCGCATCCAAACCCAGCACTTGCTTGCGGAACAAACGGATTCCCCCGCCACGGATCCTGAAGAGGAAAAGAAGCAACTGCAACTCTTGGCCGACTTGAGAAAGTTGCAGGGGAATATCGCGGAAGACTCTCGCTTACCAATGTCGGCCGACGACGTTTGGCGGGCCTTTGGTTTGTCGCAAACCGCGGCCACGTATCAGGTCGAGTACGGCTCGCTCCCCGCGGCAACGCTTGCCGCACCGGCGGTGCCGGCGCACGATTGGCGGCGGCTGGTGATGCTCATGGCAGCGGGGTTACTATCGGCGACCATGCTGGCCCTCGTTGCCGCCCGGACGGGCTGGGGCAATTGGCCGGGCCGCCATCCGACAGCCTCGCTGTTGCTAGCGTCGCTGCTCTGGTACATCTACTTGCAGCCGCGGGAATTCGCGGTGCTCCTGGCCGTGCTGGCCGTGCTGACTTGGGCCGTCAAACGCCGCGAAGCGCGAAACCACGACCCGACCGATTTCGAGTTGGTTGCCATGAAGTGATTGCAACTTTAGCCAAGGTCGTAAGGCCTTGGACGCGCTAGAGTGATCGTAGCAAACCGTGACAGCATCCAAAGTCTCACGACTTTGGCTACATCAGAAATTGCTGTTGCCGAACTCCTCTTGTTCGGCAAAACTGAATCTGATATTAACTCCCCCGCCTTGCAATCCGTCGCGAGTTCGCTCCTTCGAAGAACGGCATGATGCCGCGATTCGAGACCACGAGCAACTCACCTGACGCTGCAAGGAAGTGCTTACAATTTCTTGGCTGTCTGAATTTGGCCGACATGGAAGGAGGCCCGATCATGAACATCGCGTTGCAAAAAGAAGTTCAGGTCCACATCCGCTGGATGATTCGCCGCGACATGGACGAGGTCCGCCGCATCGAAGCCGAGGGCTTCGAGTTCCCCTGGAGCGAAGAGGACTTTGTCCGCTGCCTGCGCCAGCGCAACTGCATCGGCATGGTCGCCGAGCACGATGACCGCGTGGTGGGGTTCATGATTTACGAGCTGCATCGCACGCGGTTGCATCTCTTGAACTTTGCCGTGGCCAAGGACGCGCAGCGGTTCGGCGTCGGCCGGCAGATGCTCGGCAAGCTGACGAACAAGCTCTCGCATCAGCGCCGCAGCCGGATTCTGCTCGAAGTCCGCGAGACGAACCTGGCGGCGCAGTTATTCTTCAGCCGCAGCGGCTTCCGCGCGATCTCGGTCCTCAAGGACTACTACGAAGACACGACCGAAGACGCGTACCTGATGCAATTCCGTTACCGCCCGAGTCAGCCAGATATTCTGCCGTTTCCGGGTGTGGCGCAGCAGCGCCGCATGGCGGGGTAAGTTGAAGCGAAGACTTACAGATCACGAAAAAGTGCGGAGAAAATTTTTCTCCGCACTTTTTTTCGTTGAAAGGAATCGCTATGACGCAAGCGTGAGGGTACCCCTACGCTTGCGTCATAGCGATTTGTAATAAACACTTCACTCGCACTTCAACACCGTGACACTCAGATCCGCCAGATCGACCAAAGCACATGTGCGTGGGTTCGCGCGGTAGAGTGCGCCGGGATTGAGTACGAGCGTCTTGCCGGCCAGCCGTTGTGCTTGCTGATGCGTGTGGCCGGAGCAGACCAGATCGTAAGCGCCGCTAGCGACCGTCTGCGCGAGCCGGCGTTCATCGTCGCCGTGCAGCCAGGCGATTTTCTTTCCTTGCAGCGTCAGCTCTCCAAAGCGGCCGGCGAACGATTGGCCGGCTTGCTTGATCGCATCAGCTAGCTCGGGTTCCTCGTAATGATCGACGTTGCCCAGGACGTAATGTGCCGTAAAACCCGCAAAGACGCCGGGAATCGCCGTCGAACCGATGTCGCCGCAATGAATCAGACAGATTGGCTGAAAAGGCTCCAGCAGGCGCACCGCGCGGCGGGCAAAGTCCAAATGGCCATGCGTGTCGCTGACAACGGCGAGAAAGTCGGGCATCGCGGAGTTTCCGGAAATGAAGTTCTGCTTTACACTACGTGCCAGTGCGGAGACCGCTGGCTAATAAGCTAGCGGCATCTTCCAGCAGTTTCGATGCCGATTTCCGTCAGACATCGGGGATCCGGGGGACAAACCAAGTGAGTCCTCGGATAACCACGCCGTAATTTTGTCACTCTGGGAGATGTTGCTTGTCTGCTGTTCAAATTGTCGTCCTCGCGGCGCTGCTGCTGCTGATTGTTTGGATCATCCTGGCGCGCTCGTACAAGATGACGCTCGCGCAATATGTTCTGTTTGCCTACAACTGGGTTATGGCGCGCTTGGTCTGGAGAATGCGCGTCGTCGGAAAATTTCCCGCGGATAGCAGCCGTGGCTATTTGATCGTGGCGAATCACCGCAGCTCGGCCGATCCGATGTTGCTCCAAGCCGCGATCGCGCGGCCGCTGGTTTGGATGATCGCGCGCGAGTATGCCGAAGCGCCCGCGATCGGCTGGCTGCTGAGGATCATTGGGATTATCCCCGTCAACCGTGGCGGCGGCGATCGCGGTTCGGTCAAGAAGGCCATCACGACGCTGCGCGAGGGGACCTGCATCGGCATCTTTCCCGAAGGCTGCATCAACACCACTGATGAGCCGCTCCTGCCCAGTCATGCGGGCGTTGGTCTGATCGCCCTCAGGGCCAAGGTGCCAATCGTTCCGTGCTGGGTCGAAGGAGCGCCGTACAAGGGGAATCTCTTCAGCGTGTTCTTCATGCGCGCCAACGCGCGCGTTCATATCGGGCCGGCGCTTGAGCCAGAGGAACTAGCGCGGAAGATGAAAGCCGTGGAGACCGAGAAGCGCGATGACAACAGCCGCGTGACACTCGTCCTAATGCAAGAGATGCTGCGCCTAGCGGGCCTTGAGCCGAGTAAAGCCGTGTTACAATCGGCCGAGGCACTTCCCGCGGCGTAACGTACGTTAGACATTCTTGTCTGACAAAGTTTGACGCCGAGTTCCCACCCGCCGCGTATTCTTGTTCGCCGCGCGAATGTCAGGCAAGAATGCCTGACGTACTAGTCCATCTAGCGATCGATGTCAGGTACGGGGTAGAGTGACTTCAGTTTAATTCTGGCGTCTGCCGTAGTGAAGCGCCAATTGGTGCCGCGGCGATTTTCATTGCGTTCCTGCTGCCAAGCGGCGATCGCGGCGT
>JBGSSS010000024.1:0-15716 GCA_041736895.1 Pirellulales bacterium | reverse complement strand
TGTGGCGTTCCGATGGGTTGCTCATGGCGAGCGAGCCTGCGAACACGACGCGCAAACCGCCGACCGCGATTCCGATGCCCGACTTTCAATTCCACACGGAAAAAGGCGTACGCATGCGCGAGGTCGTGATGTCCGGCCCGTTTGACAGCGTCATCCTTGTCGGCCGCAGCATCGAAGGCGAACTGGCGGAGCTGCAAAGTATGGCCTGGAAGCTCGCCGGCGGTTCGCTCGGAGCGCTGCTCCTGAGCGCGCTCGGCGGGTGGTGGCTAAGCAATCGAATCTTGCGGCCGCTGGACACCATCGCACAAACGGCATCGCGGATCTCGGCGTCGAATCTTGATGAACAAATCCCGACCGCCAAGCTCGACCGCGAATTGCAGCCGCTGGCAACGGTCCTCAACGCGATGTTCGCGCGCTTGGATGCTGCCTTTGCAAGGCAGACACAATTCACCGCCGATGCGTCGCACGAACTGCGCACGCCGCTGACAGTGATGCAGACGAACCTGGAACTGGCACTCGCCATGGATCGCACGCCGGCGGAACATCAGCGCTTCGAGCGCCATGCGCTTTCGGCCGCGCAGCGCATGCGCCAATTGATCGAAGGGTTGTTGCTGCTCGCCCGCGCGGATGCCGGACAGATGCTCGAACTGAGCGAGCGCGTCGATCTGCGAAGTCTGGCCGAGGAATCGCTGGCCATGTTCGCCGCCCGCGCCAAGGAACTGATGATCGAACTGCGCCTCGAAACCGAGGGCGAGGAATCTTCGCTCGTTCATGGGAAAGAAATTCTGCTACGCCGCGTTTTAGAGAACTTGCTCGAGAACGCGCTCCGCTACACACCGCCGGGCGGAAAGATCACCGTGGCGATCGACTTGCAGCCCAGCGAGGTAATCCTGCGCGTCCAAGACACCGGTTGCGGCATCTCGGCCGAGCAATTGCCGCTGGTCTTCGAACGCTTCTATCGCGCGGACTCTGCCCGCGCGCGCGAGTCCGGCGGGTTCGGTCTCGGTCTGGCGATTTGCCAAGGGATCATCCGCCAGCATCACGGCCAAATCACCGCCGCTTCGCCGGCGGGTCTCGGGACGATCATGACGATTCGGCTCCCGCGCGTGCGCGCGGCGATGTTGATTCGAGAACCGGAAGTGCCGGTCGCGTAAATTTCCGCATTTCTTAAAGATCCCTGTTTAGCGGTGACTCGAAGAGCAGCGCTCCTCTGTGTTCCCGAGCGTTCCGCTTCGAGTCGCCGCTAAACATTTTTAAGAGACTTGACTCCCTGCGGCTACCCGCGAAGAATAGTCCTCGGGCAATGTCTTTCCCGCTTCGATAGTCCTACATTTTTGGCCCAAGGTTCCTGATGTCCCCGGTCGCCAGTTTCGCCGTGGGGAGCCTGCTGCAAGCAACTGAGTCCCGTCCCTTGCTCTGGGGCCTCTGGGACGCGCTCGATCACTTGGGCTATCGCGTTCAAAGCTATCAAGCTCGCGCGGCGTACGATCCGTGCCAGGCCGCGACGGCGATCACTGGTTTGTGTCCCCAGCACCTGGACAGTTGGCTAATGAATCGGGCGACGCTCGAGCGAATCTATCGCCGGAGCGCGCATCAAAGCGACATCGCGGTGATCCACGGCGTGTGGCGAGAAACTCGCGAAGCATCTGAAGGTCATGCCGCAAGCAGTGTCAACACGATCGCCGAAACACTGCGCATGCCGCTCCTTGCGCAGCTCGATGTGCGGCAGTTGGGAAGCTGTGCCTTGCCGGCGCGCCCCGTGGGTTGCGCGGGCCTTTTGCTCGACCATGTTCCGGACCGCCGGAGTTGGGCAACTTGGAAAACGATTCTCGAATCGCAGTGGCAGTTGCCGGTCCTGGGCGCAATGACCGCGTGTCCCGAACTTCGTGCAGCCGCCAGCCAACGCTCGTGTTCACGCGAGGTTTATCGCCACCTGGGCAACGAGTTCCGCCGGTTCACGCCTCTCGGGGAATTGGTGACAACGCTGCGGACGCCGACGAAATCGCCGGGCCAACGCGCGCGGATGATTTACGAACCGCGGCGGCTTGGCCGCGGGATGCGGATCGCGTTTGCCTACGACGAAGTTTTCTGCTGCGGCTTCCGAGGCGTGCTGGACGAGTTTGAAGCGCAAGGCGCGGAGCTTGTGGACTTCTCGCCGCTGCACGACGAAACGCTGCCGCATGACATAGATCTGGTTTACCTCGGCTGCGCGCCGGTCGAGCAGTACGCCGAGCAACTCATGGACAACACTTGCATGGCCGCGGCGCTCCGCGAGCATGTTTGCGACGGGCGGCGGATCTACGGCGAGGTTGGCGGCGCGGCGTATCTCTGCCGCGAGTTGGTGCTGCCCGATGGAACGATTCGGCCGATGCTGGGGATTCTGCCTGCGACGGCGGTTCTCGATGATCAAGCCCCGCCGCCGGAACCGCGCGAAGTCACGCTGCGCGGAACATCGTGGCTGGGCATCGAAGGCGAAACCCTGCGCGGGTATCAATCGCGCCGCTGGCGGCTGCTGCCGAATGAAAAGACAGGAATCGCGGCCGAAGAAGCCGAACTGGTCGTGCGACATCACGCGATCGGCAGCACGCTGCAACTCTTTCCCGCGGCGAATGCGGAACTGCTCGAGAAATTCTTGCGCCCGTGTCCTGCGGCGCTCAGTTGGGCGGTGTCGGGATAAAATTGACGCGACATTGATTTCATATCGCGGCTAGCCTCCCAAAAACCTGTCTGGTCCCCTCCCCCTCGTGGGGAGGGTTAGGGAGGGGGGCTAGAGTTGACGATGCTTCAAAAATGGGTCTAAAAAATGTATCCACCAAGGATAATTCTATGTATCGCGACGAAAACCAGCGCGACTTCGCCCGCCAACTACGCAACAACTGCACAGAAGCAGAAACAGTGTTGCGGCACTTTCTAAGAGCTGGCAAACTCGGAGTCAAGTTTCGCCGTCAGGCTGCGATCGGGAAGTATGTTGTCGACTTCGTCTGTTTTTCGCACGGACTCATCGTCGAACTTGACGGACCGCAGCACGTTGAAGAACAAGGCAAAGCACACGACACTCGTCGCACCGCGTGGCTCGAGACCCAAGGTTTTCGGGTCATTCGCTTTCGCAATCAGATGCTGGATGATCAGTACGAACAGGTAGTTGAGAAGATCAAGATCGCGTTGCAAGAACAGGTCGCTGGTAAACCAGAACCCCCTCCCCAGCCCTCCCCACAAGGGGGAGGGAGCCAGACAGGTTTCATATAGAGGTTTCGCTTTAGACGCTCGGGCTACGCATGATCATGCATGAAAGCCTGACCTACGTCACACATCGATCATCGCTTCGCCGACATAGAGCTGCAAGATCTGGCTCTGCACTTTGATCGCGCGGAGCAGCGTCCAAATTTGTTCCGGCTGAAAGTGTTGCGGGTCGCCTCCAGCGAGCGCTTCGAGTTCTTCGGTCATCGCCGCGTGCTGGTCCGTCGCCAATTGCAGGCGCAGACCCATCTCTTGCCAAGCCGCGGCGAGCATTTCTTCGTCGCGGAGTTCCTCCGGTTTCTCGACCATGTTGGCCAAGAGCAAACAGAGCCGAGCCACATCGCGCGGCGCGGCCGTGGGTTCCAAACGTTCAATAGCCGCGGCCAATTCTTGACAAGTCATAGGAAACTCACGCACTTCGAGACAACGGCCGACAACAAGTATTCACAACAAGGATCAAATCAACGACCGGCAATTCCAAACACGCATGCCAGCTCGCAAAAATGCGAAGCGCGCGAACTTGGAAAACCCGGGCGAGTCTAGTAACGCGTCACGAACGATTCTCAGGACAAGTCAGTGAATCGTGACCGCGAATGCGGTGCGATCGAACGTGCGGGTTTTCTTTACCAAAACTTGACTCAACAAAACGTAGCTTGCAATTTAGGCAAGGTATGGGAAATTACTATTCATGAGCGAAATTACGGCGCACTGCCCAAATATTTGCTGATTTTGGTGCGATGGCAACACGCGTAGCACCTGGAACGATTCTGCGAATCATCTCGCGCTGGAGGGTACTCTCATGCTGGAACTCGGCGTCAATATCGATCACGTTGCCACGCTCCGCCAAGCTCGCCGGACGCATGAACCCGATCCAGTGTGGGCCGCGGCGCTCGCGGAACTCGGCGGGGCCGATTGCATCACGGTTCATCTCCGCGAAGATCGGCGGCACATCCAAGACCGCGACCTGGAAATCCTCCGCCGCACGGTCGCGGTGAAGCTGAATATGGAACTGGCTTGCGCGCGGGAGATCGTGGACATCGCTTGCCGCGTGAAGCCGGACCAGGCGACGCTCGTCCCCGAACGCCGCGAAGAGATCACAACCGAAGGAGGCCTCGACGTCACCGGCAACTATGCCACGATCGCCCGCGTTGTCGATCAGTTGCATTCTCACGACATCGTGGTCAGTCTCTTTATCGATCCCGACGCGCATCAAATCGAAGCCAGTCACAAGCTCGGCGTCGCGGCAATCGAGTTGCATACCGGCTCATACGCATTGGCAAAATGCGGCCCACAGCGAGAAGAGGAGCTGATCAAGCTGACTAACGCTGGACGACTCTGCCGCAAGCTCGGCATGAAACTCCACGCGGGCCACGGCCTGAACTATCACAACGTCCAACCGGTCGCCGCAATCCCCGACATGCGCGAACTCAACATCGGCCACGCGATCATGTCCCGCGCGATTATGGTCGGGATGGAACGGGCGGTGAGGGAGATGAAAGTCGCGATGCACGGACGGTAATGGAAATGATTTCATAGTCCGTTTAGCGGCGACTCGCAGAGGAGCGTTTCTTTCTACGCGGAGCGAATGATGATGCATAAACAAGGAATGTTTGCTACGATTCTCATGTGTTGCTTGCTTGTCGGTTGCAGCAACCGCGGGCAAGACAAAGAAGTCTCGACAGTGGATAACTCCAAGCAGCCATTGAACAAAGAGAAGCAGGAAGGCCCACTTGCCTTAGCGATAAAATCTCCTCCCGCACCAGTTGCCGTAGAAGAATGGACGAGCGACCCGGCACTTCAGGCGCAACTCGGCGAAGAGAAATCAGACGTTTCCTTCGCCCTCCGTATACCGGCCAGTTTCAAATGGGCGGGATCAAGCGGCAACTCTAGGTATTATTTCGACGCGTGGAAAAGTGAGCCCCGTGACGACAAGAGCGTCGCCAAATTTACGGTCCTTTCCGGCAGATTGAACACGGAAATAATGAACATGCCGCTGGAGAAAGCTGCCGCCGAGATGCTCAAGAACGATCATCAACGGTTCAGCAAAGTCACTCCAGGTAAGACATCGACCGGAACAATCAACGGAATTCCGTTTTACAAGACAACTTTCACGATGGTCGAACCGGACACCTCATTTCACGGCCGTGCAACAGTTTTTCATGGTCATATCGGCAAATACTACATTCATCTGGTTTATCACGATGTCGAACCACACTTAGCACAGACGGAAAAACTCCTGGAAGCCGCGGCGCTGAGTGTGCGGCCCAAACCGTAGGACTAAATCATGGACAATCCCGTCAACGAGCAAGGCTTGGACGAAGATGAACAGCGGATGGGTGATCTCTGGTCAATGTCGGACAAAGAGAACGAAGCCTTTGCCAAACGGTTTACGCTGATCTTTGTGCTATTTTTTGGGCCTATCGCGGCTCTTCTTCTCTGGAATTCATTAGGAAAAACCCAACTTAAACACTAACCCGCACCGTTTACACGGTCCCCGCCGGAAACGTATGATAGTTCTTCCCTGAAACGATAAGACTTCGGCGAACACCGCCGAGAATTTACCACACGCACTTTTTTCGTTGACCTAGCCATGCCTACCCGCGGCGAAGCCTTTGCCGGACTTTCGGTTGCCATCACCACCCCGTTCAAGGATGGCGAGGTCGATTACGCGCTTCTCAAGCAGCAGATCGAATTCCAGATCGCCGCCGGCACCAACGGCATCTGCCCCGTCGGCACGACGGGCGAATCGCCGACGCTGTCGCACGAAGAACACGAGCGCGTCATCGCCACGGCGATCGAAATCGCCGGCGGGCGGATCAAGGTCATGCCGGGTACCGGTTCGAACAGCACCAAAGAAGCGTTACGCCTGACCAAGTGGGCGGCCAACAAGGGGGCCGACGCCGCGCTTGTCGTCGCACCGTACTACAACAAGCCAACACAAGAAGGGTTCTACCAACACTTCAAGGCGTTGGCCGATGCCGTCGCGATTCCGATCTGCGTCTACAACATCCCCGGCCGCACGGGCAAGAACATCGAGCCCGAGACGATCGCTCGAATGGCCGATAGCTGCAAGAACATCGCCCTAGTCAAAGAAGCAACCGGCTCCATGGACCAAGCGTCGCAAGTCGCCGCGCTGACGGACCTAACCATCCTCAGCGGCGACGACAGCATGACGCTGCCGTTGATGTCGATCGGCGGCCGCGGCGTGATTAGCGTCGTCGGCAATATCGTGCCCGGGGACATGCTGGCCCTGATCAAAGCCTGGAACGACGGCGACACTGCCAGCGCGACTCAATGGCACCGCAAGTTGTTCCCCCTCTGCCGCGACATGCTCGGCCTCTCGAGCAACCCGATCCCGCTCAAGGCGGCCATGAAAATGCTCAACCGCGACACGGGTGAAGTCCGGTTGCCGATGACACCGCTTGATGAAGCGAGCGTCGGGAAACTTCGCAAGACGCTCGCGGCGTATGGGTTGCTGTAGTGTGGCGTGGGTTTTTAACCGACGCGTCAACAAAGCCGCCGATGGTATCGGTGGGCAATCAACCAGCGTGGTCATAAAGAATGATTTCCACAGAATTTCTTTACAGTCGAAGGGCTACTAATTTGCCGCCCTCAGCACTGCCGATGTCTTTGGAATTCTCATCTGGAGTATGAATGACAACGGAGCCGAGATTTTAAAGGTTCATCGTTCGTGGTTAGATTCAGAAGAACGTGGAAAAGTTGAAATCGCACTGGCGATGGAAGAGGTATTCCCTGGCCAGACGAGAGATGAAATGGTGTTTATTTTTTCCCGTATTACAAGTCGATGGCCGGACTTGAAACTGACTTGCAATGCGTTCCTCGAAGTATGGGATAAACAATTCGGCATTTAGAATATGCCTAAGTCAACGGCCTCAACACTCAATACTCCAATATGATCTAAGTGGCGAGAGCATCATTTCTCCGTGCCGCTCTGAATTTCCTCCGTCGCTCCGTGGTGAAGATTCTTTGACGCCCTGGCTTACGCCGCGGGCTTCCATGATTGCGGCGTATTATTGTCGCCTCGCTAACGCCACGCCTTAACGTACGACGGACTTCCAGTCCCTCGCATCTTCGTCCGATACTTCGACGGACTGGAAGTCCGTCGTACAGAATTACTTCCAATCGATTCCCAGCGCCTTGATCAAAAACGCGTACGTATCCGCCGCTTCTTCGATCAGCTTCGTCGTCGGCTTGCCTGCACCGTGACCGGCTTTGGTTTCGATGCGGATCAGCATGGGGTTCGGGCCGACGTTGGCCGCTTGCAGCGCTGCGGCGAACTTGAAGCTGTGGCTCGGGACGACGCGGTCATCCGTGTCGGCCGTGGTGATCATCGTCGCCGGATAGCTGACGCCGTGCTTTAAATTGTGCAGCGGTGAGTACGCGTAGAGCGCATGGAACTCGACGGGGTTGTCACTGGACCCGTAGTCGTCGACCCAAAAGCGGCCGACGGTGAACTTGTGAAACCGGAGCATGTCCATCACGCCGACGGCGGGCAAGCACGCGCCGAACAAGTCGGGCCGCTGCGTCATCACCGCCCCGACGAGCAACCCGCCGTTGCTGCCTCCTTGGATCGCGAGCTTTTTGGTCTGCGTGTACTTGTTGTCGATCAGCCACTGCGCGGCCGCGATGAAATCGTCGAAGACGTTCTGCTTTTGCAGCTTGGTCCCGGCGCGGTGCCAGTCCTCGCCATACTCGCCGCCGCCGCGGAGATTCGCGACCGCGAAGACACCCCCCTGCTCTAGCCAGACGATCTTGCCGACCGAAAACCCGGGCGTGAGCGGGATGTTGAACCCGCCGTAGGCGTAGAGCAATGTCGGATTCGTGCCGTCGAGTTTGAGGCCCTTCTTGTGCGTGATGAACATCGGGACGCGGGTGCCGTCCTTGCTCGTGTAAAAGACTTGCTTCGTTTCGTACGCATCGGGGTCGAACTTGACTTGCGACGAGCGAAGGAGTTCGCTCTTTCCTGTCTTGATGTCATAGCGATACGTGCGTGACGGGACGGTGTAGCTGCTGAAGGAGTAGAACGTCTCGGTGTCTTCCATCTTGCCGCCGAAGCCGCTCGCGGTGCCGATGCCCGGGAGTTCAACATCGCGGAGGTGCTTCCCCTGCAGGTCAAAAACCTGGACCAACGACTTGGCATCAGCTAAGTATTGCGCAAAGAACTGGCCCCCGACGAGATCGACGCTATCAAGCGTTTCCTTGGCTTGCGGGATGATCTCGCGCCAGTGTTCTTGCTCGGGTTTGTTCAGATCAATCGCGATCACTCGATCGCGCGGCGCGTCGTCGTCGGTTTGAAAATAGAACGTGCTGCCGACATTCCCCAGAAAGGCAAATTTGTGCTCAAAGTTGCTGATCAAATCGACCAGCGGGCTATCTGGCTTCCGCAGGTCGCGATACATGACGCGGTACTTGCGGTCGGTCCCTTTGCTGATCGTGATGACCAGATAGTTGCCGTCCTCAGTCTCGCCGCCGTGAAAGACCCAGGTCGGTTCATCGTCACGTTCGATGATGAGCCGGTCTTCGCTTTGCGGGGTACCGAGTTTGTGGAAGAAGAGCTTGTGGTTGACGTTGGTTTGTTGAAACGTTGCCCCTTCTTTGGGAATCTCGTAACGCCCGTAGTAGAAGCCATCTCCCTTTTTATTCCAAGAAGCACTGCTCGACTTGACCCAGCGGACTTCGTCGTCGGTGTCTTTGCCGCTTGCAACGTCGCGGACCTTCCACGTGGTCCAGTCTGAACCCGAGGCCGATTGGCCGTAGGCACAGAGCTTGCCGTCTTCGGTGAAATCCATTCCAGCCAGCGCGATCGTGCCGTCCATGGTCCAGGTGTTGGGATCGAACAGCACCTTGGCAGGTGACTGGAGTGTGTCTTGGATGTAGCAGACCGCTTGGTTTTGTAGGCCGTCGTTTTTGAAGTAGATGTACCGGCCTCCTTTTTTGGACGGCGCGCTGTAACGTTCGTAGTTCCAAAGTTCGGTCAGGCGTTTCTGCACCGCGCCGCGCTGCGGGACAGTCGCGAGGAAGGCCTCGGTCAGTTTGTTTTGGGCTTCGACCCACGCGGCGACGTCCTGGGACTCGCGGACATCATCCTCGAGCCAGCGGTAGGGATCAGCGACCTTGATCCCGTGGTAGTCGTCGACTTGTTCGGCCTTTTTTGTGACCGGAGGTTTCCCAAGTTCAGACGCCAGCGTGTTTCGTCCCATGATGGTCAAAGAGAGCAGTCCGAGAGAAAACAGGAATAGCCGCATGAAAATCCTCGGGCAGTTGCGGGAAAGGGAATGCTGTGGCTGAGATAAGTTATCTCGCGTTGGGTCGTAGATCGCAAGGCTTTTCGGAGGTTCTCGTGGAAAAAGATTCGCGATTTGTCGCAGAATCAAATTGAGTTGTCGTTTTCCAACGCAGCGATTTCAATCACAGAGTTTAGCTAGTATAAATCAAGCATTCAAAAGAGATGAAAACACCTTCTTAGAGCTTGATCAAGATGTTGAGAATTTACACAGATCAACTGCTGAAAAAGCAAGTTGCCAAGATCGTTAAAACTGACCGCAATGAACTCTGGAGTGCATTGCATGACATTGGCGGATATTTTGCGCTCATCGGAGCAATCCCCGAATCGATGTCGATTTGGGAATTTGCATATTCCGGAATTGTGCCTCTGCCAGATGAAGAAGATCGTACGATTAGCGTCTTTGGTGATGGGGCGATCAGCGCTGTTAGAAATGCCATGCGCATGCCCGATCTTTCATACGGAATCCCTAAGCCCAGTTTTTGTGAGCCAAAACAACCGCTTGGCAATCGAATTAATGCTGCCTACTTGGAAGTCTGGGACAGAATTACTTCCAACAAATGGTCGGCTGAGGCATTGAAAGATCCCAAGCCCGAACTGCAGCCTACCATGATGTTTCAGTTGGCTCGATTTATCGCGAAACGCTCGATGGAGGAAGATTCTGGTGACGAAGCGCTAGCGCTCGAAATCTTAAAAATGCTGTTGGACGGCAAAGATTTTGAATTCCAACTGAAAGGAAAAACTTATCGCAAAACAAAATTCGACTTGGCGCATTACGACAAAGCCGAGGCCTATTTACTTGTCATCGAAATCCTGAACTCCCTGGGCAGACTTTCTGAAGCCAAGCCATATCTCGAATCTTGGTTTGATCAGGTAGTAAAGAGCTACTTATCTTTAGAAGTAGGTTTTGGGCTCGTCGGTGTCACGAAACTTATTTGCGAAGGGACACTGGCACATAAATCCCAGATGAAGGAAAAAACTCGGAACTCTTTGGTAAAAGAAATCATTTCAACACTAAAGAAACGACTAAATAAGCCCGAGCCGGTGAAACCGACGCCCACGAAATACAAATTATCGATTTCCTACAACCAGTTTTATCTAGAACCGCTCGAAGCCAATCGAGAGGTGATTTACTTTCAAGAAAACGGCGAGCACGAACAAGGTTTTTCTTGGTTTCCGGAACATGTGGCCATCGGCACACCTAGCGAAGCTGCCCAATGCACGATTGAATGGGAGCTGAAAGAAAAAATGCCACCTCTCGGCAAAGCAGTACAAGCGGTTGTCGTCCCCTACGAAGTAGAAAAACCGGGCGGAGTTTTCCTGCGCACTGTTGATGATTCCGGCAAGAAACAGCGATTCGATGTTCCAGTCGGCAAGTACGATTTGTTAGCACGGTTTTATCCTCATCCGTTAAAAGAATTTGAGGATACCTGTTTAACGGCATGGAAAGTTAAATTGACGTTTCTTCCAGCAGGCTCTGCCGATTCGAAATGCATCAAACTAGTATATGGTAAGCCTCCGGAAAAACTTGTGTTTAATTCATTGAAGAAGAGTCCCAAGTAATCAACTCGGTTCTGTTGTGTAGTTTGCCATTAGTTCAATCGATTCATGCAATACCGTCCCCTTGGTCAAACCGGTTGGAATTTTTCGTGGCTCAGCTTTGGCGCGTCGTCGCTGGGGCAAGAGTTCCGCAATGTCGATGTCAACGAGGCACTCCGCTCCGTGCGCGTCGCCCTCGATGGCGGGATGAATTTTATCGACACGAGTCCATTCTATGGCCGCGGCATGAGCGAGTGCCTACTTGGCGTCGCGCTGCGCGAGGTGCCGCGTGATTCGTATTACCTGGGCACGAAACTCGGCCGGTACTCGCCGACGCATTTTGATTTCTCGGCGAAGCGTGTGGAAGAGAGTGTCGAGATCAGCTTGCAGCGGATGGGTGTCGAGCACTTGGACATTGTCCTTTGTCACGATCTCGAATTTGTCGAGATGCAGCAGATCGTCGACGAGACATTGCCGGCGCTGCGTAAGCTGAAGGAGTCTGGCAAGGTCCGCGCGATCGGCATCAGCGGTTATCCGATGAAGATGTTCCGCTATGTGCTGGACCAGACGGACCTCGACGTGATCTTGTCGTACAACCATTACACATTGCAGAACACAATGCTGGCGGACTTGGTGCCGTACTTGCAAGCGAAGAAGGTCGGCATCTTGAACGCCGCACCGTTCTCAGCGCGTTTGCTAACCAACGCCACGCTGCCGAAGTGGCACAAGGCGACGCCGCTCGTGCGCGAGACCGCTGCAAAAGCAGCCAAGCTCTGCGCCGAGCGAGACAGCGACATCGCCAAACTCGCGTTGCAGTTCTCGCTGCTACATCCGGCGATGACGAGCTGCGTCGTCGGCTCGGCGAATCCGGCCAATGTCGAAAAGTGGCTCGCCTGGGCCGAGGAACCGATCGACGAACCGCTGCTCGCCGAAGTGCTCGAAATTTTGAAACCAATCCACAACTGGCACTACACCGAAGGTAGGCCGGAAAATAATGACCCTCCTTGCTCATAAAAGAATAGGACACTGATTTTTATGATGGGACTGATTTGCACTGATCAGCAAAGATGAGATTTTGCAAAATCAGGAAATTGCAAACTTCAACAATGATAATTGAATTTTGCTGATCAGTGCCAATCATAAAAATCAGTCCCATCTTCCCATCGCATTTCCGTTTATCAAAAGACCATGAAAGCTCTCCAACTCGAATCGCCGCTGCACTGGAAACAAATCGACATTGCCGAGCCGGGCAAGCCGGGGCCGGACGACGCGCTCGTGCGTGTGCACAACGTCGGTGTCTGCGGGACGGACATATCCGGCTACCTCGGCAAGATGCCGTTCTTTAGTTATCCGCGTATCCCAGGTCATGAACTCGGCGTCGAGGTCGTCGCCGTTGGGTCGAACGTGACCAACGTCAAGGCCGGCGATCGCTGCTCGGTCGAGCCATACATCAACGATCCGAATAGCTACGCATCGCGTCGCGGGCACTCGAACTGCTGCGAAAAGCTGCAAGTTCTGGGCGTCCACTGCGACGGCGGCTTGCGGCCGCTGTTTACGTTGCCGGCGCGGAAGCTTCATCCGTCGGCGAAGCTCCAGTTCGAGCAACTCGCTTTGGTCGAGACCTTGGCCATCGGTTGTCACGCCGTGGATCGCGCGTCGATCGCCAAAGATGAAACGTGCATGGTCATCGGGGCGGGTCCGATTGGGCTGGCGGTACTCGAGTTCGTGAAGTTGATCGGCTGCCGGATTATTGTCGTCGATACGCAGCAAAGCCGTCTCGACTTTGTGAAGAAGAAACTTGGCATCACACACTTGCTCCGCCCTTGCGACAAACTCGATGAGAAATTGCGCGAGCTCTGCGACGGGCATCTCCCCGACGTCGTCATCGACGCGACCGGTTCGAACATGAGTATGGCCGCGTCGTTTAATTTGGTAGCGAGCGCCGGCCGCGTGGTTTACGTCGGCATCACGACGAGCGACATCACGTTCAAGCATCCGCCATTTCACCGTGTCGAGGGGACGCTGCTCTGCTCGCGCAACGCGTTGCCGCGCGACTTTACGCGGATCATCGGCCTGATCGAAGCAGGGACCATCGACACCGGCCCGTGGATCACGCACCGTACGCCGTTCGAGCAAGTGATCGAAGTCTTCCCGAGCTTCACGCAGCCAGAAACCGGTGTGATCAAAGCGGTGATTGAGGTCGGGGCGTAAACACGAAGGGAAAAGGGAAAAGGTGGCGAACACTACCTTTTTCCTTTTCCCTTTTTCCTTTGCGATTGATCGACTATTTCTTCCAAGCAATTCAATATGAACCTTTCCAAATACACCTTCGGCGTTGGCGATCGATTTGCTCATGGCGCGCGGGCGCAGTTGCAGGCCTGCATCCTTGCGGCCAAGGCCGGCGTCGAAGTGATTCCCGTCTGGAACAAATCGCACCGCGAGCACACGACCATTGGGTCGCAGCCGCCGAGTGTCCGCGCGGCGGCCGATGCGGCGGTGGCGGAGCTTGGCTGGACGAAGCCGTATCATGTCGACGCGGATCACATTCGGCTCGAAACGGTTGATGGGTTCATTCCGACGTCGGATTTTTTTACGATCGACGTCGCCGATGCGATCGGCCAGCCCGCCGCCGAGGTCGATGTCGAAGCGTTCGTCGAGAAGCATCCGGAACTGATCGGCCGGGTCACGATCCGCGGCATCGCCGAGCCGTTCACAACGACCGCTGAACAAGTGACGGCTGTCGCGAACAAGTTTCTCGCGGCCGTAAAACTCGCCGGACGAATCTATCGCCACATCGCGGCCGCGAAAGGCGTCGGCAACTTCGTCACTGAAGTCTCGATGGACGAAACCGATCGGCCGCAGACGCCGCCGGAGCTGTTGATCATCCTCGCGGCGCTTGCCGATGAAAAATTTCCGCTGCAAACGATCGCGCCGAAATTCACCGGCCGCTTCAACAAGGGCGTCGATTACGTCGGCGACGTTGCGCAGTTCGAGCGCGAGTTCAACGACGACTTGGCCGTGATCGCGCACGCCGTGCAGCAATACGGCTCGCCGAGCGATCTGAAACTCAGCGTCCACTCGGGCAGCGACAAGTTCTCGATCTACGGCCCGATCAAGCGCGCCCTCAAGCGCACTGGGGCTGGCTTGCACATCAAGACCGCCGGGACGAATTGGCTCGAAGAAGTCATCGGGCTCGCCGAAGCCGGAGGCGCAGGGCTTGAGCTCGCGAAAGAGGTTTACAGCAAAGCCCTCGAGAAGCGTGATGCGCTCTGCGCGCCGTATGCGAGTGTCATCGACGTCGATCCAGCGAAGCTGCCGAGCGCGGAAACCGTCGCCAAGTGGTCGAGCGAAGATTTCGTTTCAGCCCTGCGGCATGATCAAAAGAATCCCAAGTTCAACGCCGACCTTCGGCAATTGATTCATGTCGGGTACAAGGTCGCGGCGCAAATGGGCGACCGGTATCTGAACCTGCTTCGCGAATTCGAGCCGGTGATCAGCAAGAACGTCACCGAGAATCTTTTTGAACGGCACATGCGGCCGCTGTTCTTGGACTAGCCACCAACGAAGCCTCTGATGGTATAATTGATCTGAATTGCTCAGCGCAAAATCAGATGCAATTATCAGCGGAGTCCTTATGGCAACGGTCACCAATATTCACGAAATGACGGGTCCCGAGATCATCGGGATGCGGATTACGGTGTTTCATTTGGTGCCGTACTTTCTCCAACCGAACTACACCGAACAACAAATCCAGGAGCAGTATCCCTTGCTGACTTTACAGCAAGTTGCGGCTGCCCGAGCGTATTTTTTGGCGAACTACGATGCGGTCATGAAAAGGCACCTGGAGATCGAAGCACGTAATGCTGCGGGGAACCCACCCGAGGTGCGAGAGCGGTTAGAACGTGCTCAGGGGAAGCTCTTCAAGTTTCGTGAGTGGTTGAAGATGCGGGAACGCGGCGAGATCCCAGCCCCGCAGCAGGAACCTCAAGAGTTGATGCAGTCGTTCCGTGATTGGCTGGCGCAGCGAGAAATACATCAACAAGGCGGTTGAGCACGATGCCATTCCGTGGGGTTCTCGCAGACGCAAATTGCTCTGGCACACTTCTGCGACTGCAGCTTGCGCTAGAACGGCTCGACGTAAAGTTCGTTTTTGATACGATCAAATTACATTTTGCTACGTTCCAGCAACTGGGAATCGATCAAGCAATTGACGACCGGACTCTCTGGCATTACTGCCAGGACGAGGGCTGGATCTTGTTGACAGATAACCGCAATCATGACGATGCTGACTCGCTGCAAGCAACATTGAATGATTCTTGGCTGGCAGGGCAGCTCCCCGTCATCACGATTGGCAATAAGGATCGTTTTGGTCATGATTGGCCGTACACTTTACGCGTGAGCAACGAGATTGCCGGCTACCTGATGGATGCTATTGACGGGAATCTCAGAGATCGCCCCAGAATTTTTGTTCCCGAACGTGATATTTCCAACTAAATGAACATGCCCCACAATCTCTTTGACCTCACCAACCAAATCGCCGTCGTCCTCGGCGGCACCGGCGTTCTAGGCGGCGGGATGGCCGATGCCTTGGCTGCGGCCGGAGCGACGGTGGCCGTCGTTGGCCGCAATGCCGAGC
>JBGSSS010000128.1:0-24809 GCA_041736895.1 Pirellulales bacterium | reverse complement strand
GCCGTTTCGAGCACGCGCCGCGCGGCGCGCCCGGCCGAATGCGGGCTCTCGGGATTGCCCGGCGTCTCCAACTGCACCCGGCGCAGCAACTCTGCCGCCTCCGGCCAAATTGGCGTCGTGGCGTTGTGATCGAGATCGATGGAGGAATCTGCTGGCATCGTTCAATTATACAAAGCACCTGTCACAAAATCTCAAAGCCCAGGGGTTCACCCCCTGGGAGCATTCCGTCGTGTCCGGCGCGTTCGCCGCTTCATCCGGAGACTGACGTCCCCGGCTCAGGCACTTTCATACGACACGCGTCAATTGCTATATTGACCATGAACGGGCAAAACATTCACGCACAACTTGATACAAGGATACGTCCATGGTTCGCACGAACTCCACCATGATGGCCCTCGGGACCAAGGCTCCGCCATTCTGCCTCGTCAGCGTTGATGGCCGCACCGTGTCGCTCGCCGATTTCGAAGAGAAGCCCGTGCTGCTGGTCATGTTCATCTGCAATCACTGCCCGTACGTGAAACACATCGCGCCGTATTTGTCGCTGCTCGGCCGGGATTATCTCTTCAAAGGCGTCGGCATCGTCGCCATCAACAGCAACGACGCAAGCGCCTACCCCGCCGATTCACCGGAACAAATGGTGCACGAGTCCGAAGAGCGCGGGTACTACTTTCCGTACCTGTACGACGAGACGCAAGAAGTCGCCAAGGCGTACCACGCCGCCTGCACGCCGGACTTCTTTGTCTTTGACCGGCATCAACAACTCGTCTATCGCGGTCAACTCGACAGCAGCCGCCCGGGCAACGACATTCCGGTGACGGGCGAAGATCTCCGCGCCGCGCTCGATGCGGTCCTCGCCGGGAAACCGGCACCCGAGCCGCAAAAGCCGAGCATGGGCTGCAACATCAAATGGAAAAGCGGCAACGAGCCGGATTATTTTGGGAAGACTTAGTTGCAAAAAGCAGCAATTCCCAAAGCTTTGTGCGCACTTTCCGCGCACGTTGCGGGCGATTTCCACGTCGATTATCGGCAGATTTTCCATCAAATTCCCCGCGCATTTTCGGCGCGCAGTTCTCTATGTCTCGTGCGAAGGCGCGAAGACGCTGCGTTCAACTTCAACGTCTTTTCGAGTGGATTCCACTCGAAAAAAAATTTGATTCGCGCGCTTTTCAAACACCAAAGTGTCAAAGATCGCCTGTCACCCCGGACCATAGGCCAGGGACCTGGATCATGGTTCCAGATCACCAAGCGACGGTCGCAACCACACCAACACGCGCTTCCCCCGCCGCTAGCGGTGAACACTGCAGTGCCGATCCTGCATTCGTAGGTCAGGCTTTTAGCCTGACGGGGGAGTTGACTTCGAATGCTGCTAGACGCCGAACTCCGCAAAGCGTTCTATACGCCTCGCGAAGTTCCAGCGACTAACAACAGCCGTCCTCAAACTACGTCAGGCTGGAAAGCCTAACCTACGAACCAGGGCACGACACAAGCGAACAGGGGAACATGTCGGGGATCGATGACTCGCGAAAGCGGCTAGTGAGTGAACACCCGCACGAATTCCACGAGCTGCCGAGGTACTTGGCTTGCTTCAATCCGGCACTCACGGATCGTTTTCTCGCCAACTCGGCCCCAAGCGGCCAGTCGAGGAATGGATTCATCTCGACTCGAAACCACTGGGCGCACCATCGCATTAACTGAACACCAATACACCATACTCCGTGGCACAAAATCAACCCCCTTTTCTGAAAAATACTTAGCGATTGTTCGCTTACACGAGGTCGAGCGATGAACAGAAGTTATGTCAAATAAATACGTCTTAGAGCCGCAATGTGCTAAAAGTCAGCATTTTTTCTGCTCGGAGATACTGCGAGCATAATGGTCTAACTGAGCTCAACTTCCACATTGAAGTTACTCCCGCTCCTCGCCGCGCAGCCACGGTTCATCCTCTGGCAAGTCCGGTTCCGGTTGGCGCGTGCCGGCGGCGATTTCGGCCGCTTCTTCGGCGGCGACCTGCGCGTGGATTCGTGCGGACCAAGCTTGGCCCCAGAGCAGGTAATGCAACGCCGCCAACGCAAACGGCGCGGCGACGATCAGCGACACGATCGCTAACGTCGGTGCGGCAACCAGAAAGATTCCCAAGCACCCGGCAAACAGCACGAGCGCGATGAACACGAAGATGAGCTTCGCGCCGCGGCCGCGTTTGCGCGGCGGCGCAGCGTTGCTATCGCTCGCGCGCGGCGCGGGTCGCGCTGGTTTCTCCGGCATTCGCGGCATTTCGGGCATGGGGGGCAATGGATAATGGACAATTGACAAGGGATAATTTAACGAATCGAGCTCGAAGCCCGGGGGCTTTGCCCCTGGAGTGCGAGCATGTCAGTATAATTCATTTCATTTCTTGAGAAGCCCTTTTGATGAGGAGATTCATCATGCTCAAGATTGAATGCCGCTGCCAAATCAAAAGTTTGTTCAAAGACTCGCCTTTGTTGAGTTTTGTCGGAGTGCATTTTGATTCGCGGCAGCAATTCCTGATCCTGCCTTCAAAAGCCATCGAACAGTTGGACCTATTGAGTGCTACACCTCGCAGAATTGAGCTCGAAGGCGATATCAAATTAATGAATTGCTATTCCGCGGTGCAACTCTCCATCAACGACCGACATTGCAGTATTGATGTGCTAGAAATTCCTGGCATTGAGATCCCGATCCTCGGAATGATCCCCTTGCGTTTGATGGATTTCGTCGTGGATTTCGAACAACGGAGCATCGTCGGTAATCCGGAGCATGATGGCGAGGAAATACATGATCTTTTGCTTGATATTGCCTAGACTTTGCTGCGATTTTCCTGCCCGTTGACGACCGCCCGCGCATCGCGACAATAAAGGTTCTTCCCGCGTTTCGCCAGCAGTGGCGGCGCTCGAATTTCCCCTCTTTTTTCCGTTCGCGATCATGAATTTCATCGAAGCCGAAGATCCCGCCGTGTGGGCTGCCATCGAAGCGGAACAAACCCGCCAAGCCGACGGCCTGGAAATGATCGCCAGCGAAAACTACACCAGCGCCGCGATCCAACAAGCCGTCGGCAGCGTCCTCACGAACAAGTACGCCGAGGGTTATCCCGGCCGGCGTTACTACGGCGGCTGCGAGCACGTTGATGTCGTCGAGAACCTGGCCCGCGATCGCGCGAAGCAACTCTTCGGCTGCGAACACGCCAACGTTCAACCGCACGCCGGTTCGCAAGCGAACTTCGCTGTCTATCTGTCGTGCCTGCAACCGGGCGACACAGTGCTCGGGCTCGATCTGGCACACGGCGGGCACCTGACGCATGGGATGAAGCTAAACGTCAGCGGCATTCTCTACAACTTCATCAGCTACGGCGTCACCCGCGATACAAACCGGATCGACTTCGATCAGGTCGCGAAGCTCGCCAAGGAACACAAGCCGAAGCTGATCGTCGCCGGCGCGAGCGCCTACCCACGCGAGATCCCGCACGTGCGCTTCGCCGAGATCGCACGGGACGTCGGCGCGAAGCTCTTCGTCGACATGGCCCACTATGCCGGGCTCGTCGCCGCGGGCTTGCACAACAGCCCCTTTCCCCACGCCGACTTCGTCACGACGACGACGCACAAGACGCTCCGCGGCCCGCGCTCAGGTCTGGCGATGTGCCGTGCCGAATACGCCAAGGACCTCGACCGCAACGTCTTCCCCGGCACGCAGGGCGGACCGCTCATGCACGTCGTCGCGGGCAAGGCGATCTGCTTTGGCGAAGCACTCCGGCCGGACTTCAAGATTTACATGCAAAACGTCGTCAACAACGCCAAGACGCTGGCCGAAGCACTGATGAGCGCCGGAGCTCGCTTGGTCAGCGGCGGCACGGAGAATCACCTGATGCTCGTCGACGTCACGACGCTCGGCAGCACGGGCAAGATCGCCGAAGCGACGCTCGATCATTGCGGAATCACCTGCAACAAGAACATGATCCCCTACGACGAACGCAAGCCGATGGACCCCTCGGGCATTCGCCTCGGCACGCCGGCACTGACGACGCGCGGCATGGGCACGGACGAGATGCGCACAATCGCCGGCTGGATCGTCCAGGTCTTGAAGAACTCCGAAGACGAAGCGTTGAAGACGAACATCCGCAATCAAGTCAGCGAACTCTGCAAGAGTTTCCCGGTGCCGGCGGCGAAGCTGCTGGAAGCGGTGTAAGGATATCAATCACTCCATTAGCCCCCGGTCAATGACCGGGGGAGTTGGTCATAGAGTCAAGTAGTGTATCGGAATTCGTTTAGCGATGACTCTGGGAGTGGTAACAGCAATCTACGCTCGACACGCTCTTCCCCCCGTCATTGACGGGGGGCTAAAGTTGGCAGGGCTCTTGGGAAACTGCTAGCACAAAACACCCCGGCAATCTGCCTGGGTGTTTTTTTGCGCATCGCTTATACTTCGCCCTTCATTTTTCTCTTGTGGCAGGCGAGGTGCTTCGATGAAAGCAACTGGACGATTCGTATTTTCGATCTTGGCGATACTCGCCATCTCTTTAGCAAGCCAGGCGCAGGCACAACCGCAAGCGAATGGCTATGCGCGAACATCAACAATCATGGTCGGGCATGAAAAGAAATTCATCCCGTGGGATCAGATGAATGGCATGCTCGTAGAAGTCGACGGACTCGCATGGGGCGGGTTTGAAAAAGGTCTCGGCTTACATCTTAGGCTCACACAGGACGACGAAGTTTATCTCGAAAACCAAAATCTGTCGGAAGCCGATCTCAACGGCCGGTTACTCAATGTCGTCGGAATCTTTCGGAAGAAGCGCATGGAAAAGGCTCCGCCGGGCGCGCAAGGCACCAACGAGTCGTTTGATTACTACACAATCGAGGTGATCGCCGCCCGAAAAATCGAGAAGGTCGAACAGTATCAGGTTCTGCCCGCGCGCGGCGAGTGGATTGTGCCGGGGATGCCAATCGCCGAAGCGTTGCAAAAAGTGCAGGCAAGGAAACTGACAACTCTACTAACAACGCCTGTCAAAGCTCGAGGAATATCGTCGTTGCATTCATTTCAAGTCAGCGCAAGTAGAACTTTGAGTCTCGGAGAGGCTCAAGGTCGGATTGTCGATGTCTGGGAGCATCCGGCTAACACTTATCAAAGAGATGACAAGCAAGGGACTGTGTTACGCGGTTACGATCTGTCCACGATGAAAGCCGCAGAAATCCCAATTCCATCACCAAGGAAAGATCAACTTGCAATCCCGCCAGGCGGAAGTTTTCGATAAAAACTCGAACAGATTGCTGCGTTTGCTTTCCTGATGAGCAATAACGCCTAATGATTTCTATTTCTTCACCGGCACTTCGTCGTCGCGGACGCAGCAACCTTTATCCAAGCTTCCCGCGCCGCTGCCGTTGGCGATGATGAACAGCATCGCGCCGAACAGGGCCGCGTTTTTCATGAGCTGGATCATCTGAGCATCGGCGGCGGGACTTCCTGCGGGATGGGCTGCCGGATTGTGAAAATAGTACGTTGTCGGGATTAGGAATAGCGCCAGAAGAAAAGCGCCGAACCTCGCACGGAACCCCAGAATCACCGACACGCTGCCGATAATCAAGACCGGGATGGCCACCATCAAGGCGTACCGAGCCATCGGCACATGATTATCTTCCATGTACTTCACCGTGCCTTCGAATTCCGGAATCTTTTTGCCCACCGCGCTCAAGAGAAAAATCGCGCAAAGCAATACTCGCCCCAGAATACTGACGATGGCCATGTGAGAATCCTTAAGTCAAAAGTTTTGTGACCTCTTGAGTAGCGTAGCAAAATCGAGGAAATTCGACACTGGCAAAGTCGTTTAAGAAGTAATGCGTTGCGTCGCATCAAACCCCCTCCCTAACCCTCCCCGCAAGGGGGAGGGGACCAGACAGGTCTTGGAGGATGGTGCCATTTCGCAAGTGCGCTCTGCTCACGCCAAATCAAACAACAGCACATCCGCGCCGTTTTTCGTGCTCACGCCCAGTTGCGTTTCGTCGCTGACCGCGAGGCCGTCGCCCGCGGCGAGCGTGACCTCTTCGCCGGAGTTGCCGCGTACCGTGACGGCTCCTTGCATCACCTGCACCCAGGCACTGCGTCCCGGCGCGAGTTCCGCGTCGAGCGAAGTTCCTTCGCTCAGCGTGCTGCGCGAAAGCCGGACATCTTGCCGGATGGGCAAGGCCTTGCTCGCTTCACCATTTGCTGGTGCGGCCAACAACTGCCACTGGTTCATGCGCGCGGCTGGGTCGAACACGCGTTGATCGTACGCCGGTTCCATTCCCTTTTCGCGCGGCAGGAGCCAAATCTGGTACAGGTGCACTGGTTCATCACTTGAGTGGTTGAACTCGCTGTGGCGAATCCCGCGGCCAGCCGACATCCATTGCACTTCGTTCGGTTGCAGCGTCTGCCGATGGCCGAGACTGTCTTCGTGCGCGAGCGTGCCGCTCAACACCACGGTGACGATCTCCATGTCGCGATGCGGATGCAGCCCGAAGCCTTGGCCCGGCGCGACCTTGTCTTCGTTCATGACGCGGAGCGCATGAAACTGATGATGCGCCGGGTCGTGATATTCGTTGAACGAAAACGTGTGCGCGGTTTGCAACCAACCATAATCGTAGATTCCCCGTTCCGACGCGGGCCGACGGCGTAACATGACACTCTCCGAAAAAAAGAAAATCCCGCGCCCGCAACGGCGGGAGCAAGATGTCATGTAATACGCAGGCCGGTTCGCGAGGGTTTGCGCGGGGGAGAATCAGCCGGAATTTGCGGGCCAGAACGCTCGCCTTCGGCTCGCCGCTAAACGGGTTATTAAGGAGCGAGGGGATTTCTCGCTTGCGTCTGCCCCAATCCCCAATCCCCAACCCCTTATTTGATGTAATCGCCCTCGTTGGCAGGGCCTTTGTCGTTGCGGTTGCCGAGTTGCGAGAAAACTGTGGGATCGATGCCGAAATCTTGCAGCCGCACCGTGCCGTCGGCAAACACAAAATTCGCTCCGCTAGGATGTGCGCTCCCAAAGCGGCAATCTTGGGCTAGCCCGTTGGTATCTGGCACCATGATTTTGAACGTGCTGCGGATGGTCGAATTGCCGAAGCCCGAGAGCGCGGGCGCCGTGTCGCCGCTGGCCGTGCCGGTGTCGACGAGGGCGCGGTCCATGGCCTTTTCACCGTAGAGATAGGTGCGGCCGCGGCCGTCGGCAAAATCGTTGGTGCGGAGGCCGCTGCGCTGGACAATAGCTCCGTTCAAGATTTTTTTGTCGAAGTCGATCCAGGTGCTCGCTGTCGTCGTCGAAGACCCGGTGGGAGTTTTGGGAAACTTGTCGTTATCTTCGCACGCCGCGGCGCTCGAGTTGCCGACATTCCCCGCGTAATCGGCGCGGCCCGCCAGGGTCACGGCATTGCATTCAAGCAGTGTCCCGCTGTAGGGCAGCGATATCGCCGTGCGGCGCGTCGGGCAGTAGAGCCACGGGATTACCGCCGCGGCGCGCTGAGCATTCGCCGATTTGATGTCGGGGCTCTGATTGGTCGCCAGATTGTTTTCTTCGGCGTAAGGGAGAAGCTGATAGATCCAGCCCCCCATTTGCTTTTCTTTTATATACGGCGGCATGCCGATCCAAGTCGGCCCCCAACCGCCGCTAGGCAATTGATTCCAAGTCGATTCGTATTGCGTGGTCGCCTTGGCCATCTGGCCCATGTTGTTCTGGCACTGGAGCAAGCGTGCCGACTCGCGCGAGCTTTGAATCGCCGGCATGACCAACGACACGAGCACGCCAATGATCGCGATGACGACCAAGAGTTCGACAAGTGTAAAGCCCAGCGGGCGGCGAGGAACAACTGCCATGACATGTACTCCAACAAGAAAAGACCCTACGCTTGGTTGTAACTCAAGCGACAGGAAACGGCAAGAAACGTGAGGTTAATTGATAATGGATAATTGACAATTGACAATGAAAAGGCACCCGTTAAACAGATGCTCTTTAACAATAAAAATCCTCGTATTTCCCAGTGTTTATGACTTTTCTGAGCTTACTAAACGACTCTCGCAATCCTTAACAACGCCTTCATTGTCAATTATCCATTGTCAATTATCAATTTTTACCTCGTCCATTATCAATTGCTTTTGACATACTCAATCAACGCCAGCACATTCTCGACCGGCGTGTGCTGCATGACGCCGTGGCCGAGGTTGAACAAATGCCCCGGGCGGCCGGCGGCTTGGTTCAAGATCCGCGCCGCCGCGCGGCGGACTGTCTCGGGATCGGTCATCAGCACGGCCGGGTCGAGGTTCCCCTGCACCGCGCGATCGTGGCCGACCAGACGCCAGCCCTCGTCGAGTTCAACGCGCCAATCGAGACCGATCACGTCGCCGCCCGCTTCGCGCTGCAGCGGCAACAGCGCGGGATTGCCCGTGCCGAAATGAATCACCGTCACGCCGGGCGTCAGACCTGCAAAGAGCGTGCGCATGTGCGGCAAAACATACTCGCGGTAATCATGCGGCCCCAGGCAGCCGACCCAACTGTCGAAGATCTGCACGCAATCCGCGCCGGCCGCGATCTGTGCGTTCAGGTAGCGCGTTACCGCGCGCGTCAGCAGCCCCAGCAGCGCGTTCCACGCGCCCGTGTCGCGGTACATCAGGCGCTTGGTGTCGGTGTATTGCTTGCTGCCGCCCCCTTCGATGGCATAGCTCGCGAGGGTAAACGGCGCACCGGCGAACCCGATCACCGGGATCGAAGCCGGAAGCCCTGCTCGAGTCTGCCGAACCGTTTCTGTGACGAACTCCAACTCGCCCATGTGCTCCAATTCGCGCAGCCGCGCGAGATCCTCGCCCGTGCGAACCGGATTGTGAATCACGGGTCCTTCACCGGCGGCGAATTCCAGATTGAACCCCAGCGGTTCCAAGATCGGCAATAAGTCCGAAAAGATAATCGCCGCATCCACGCCCAGGCGTTCGACCGTCGTGAGCATGACCTCGGCCGAGAGCGCGGGGTTCTTGCAGAGTTCGAGGAATGTCGTCCGCGATCGAATCGCGCGATACTCGGGCAGGTACCGACCGGCTTGGCGCATCAGCCAAATCGGGGCGCGTTCGGTGGGTTCACGCCGCGCGGCGCGGAGGAAGAGACTATCGTGGGCAGTCACTGACATAAGATCGATTTAGCCCCGCGAGTGACGGGGAAATAGCGTGCAAGCAATCAAGAACTTCTCAGTATAATAGAAAAAAGCAGCAGCGTCTTGTCGCGGCTCCGTACACTTTTTTACTGATCGACGCGAGCGAACGCTCCTCTTCGAGTCGCCGCTAAACGGTTGTTGGAGTGTATTTTCTCTTCCCTAATCCCTAATCCCCACTCCCTTATTTGCCATCCCGGATCGTCAAGACCAACCGTACAAGTTCCGCCAGCGAATTGGCGTTCATCTTCTTGAGGATCGTCGCGCGGCGCATTTCGACCGTGCGCAGGCCCATGTCCAAATCGGCGGCGATGGTTTTGTTGGGTTCGCCTTGCAGGAGTTTTTCGAGGACTTGGAGTTCGCCGTCGGTGAGCGTCTCGTAGTTGGTTTGGATTTCCCGTTTGCGCGCGGCCAAGTTCGCAACGATTTGCTCCTGGTCGAGGGCCATCTCGATATTCCGCCAGAGTTCTTGGTCGGCCGATGGCTTCTCCAAAAACGTAAAGGCCCCCTGGTGCATCGCGCGGACCGCCATCGGCACATCGGCGAAACCCGTGATGACGATCACCGGCAGGAGATTGCCGCGCTTGCGGAGTTCGGCTTGGACATCGAGTCCCGTCATGCCGGTCATCCTCACGTCGAGGACGATGCAGCCTCGGCGCTGGCCAAGGTCCGCGGCGAGAAACTCTTCGCCGCTGGCGAACTCCTCGGCGACGAGTCCATGCGCGGCGACCAGCGCAGCAACCGATTGGCGCGCGGCGGGATCGTCATCGACGATAAAGACGGTTCGTCCATTAACGGCTGACTGTGGCGAATTGGAGGTCATATGGCACCGGGGCGACAAGTGGCAAACGTATTTGAAAATTCATGCCGCGCGGCTGGCGCGGGATCGCGGTAATGCTTCCGCCATGGCTTTCGACAATCGAACGGACAATCGACAATCCTAGGCCCATCCCCTCGGATTTCGTCGTCGTAAACGGGACAAAGATCTTGGGCAACAACTCCGGCGGGATGCCCGGTCCGTTGTCCGTAACCTCGATCAAGACATGGTCCGGCGGATCGCGGCGCGTGCGGATTCCGATGAGCCGGTTCGTGACCGGCTGATCTTGCAGCGCTTCGATCGCGTTGGTCACCAAATTGACGATGATTTGCTGGATCTGCGTCGGCTGCACCGTCACCAGCGGCAGATCGCTCGCCAAATCGAACTCCATTTGCACCGGCTCTTTGCGCAGTCGCGGCGTCAGCAATTCGCAGCAACTGCGAATCAACTCGTTCAGCTTCACCGTTTGCGGCAACGGCGCCGATTTGCTCCCGTAGCCCGACACGCGGCGGATGATCTCGCTCATCCGTTTCGATTGCCGCTGGATTTGTTCCAGCCAGGGCGTCACTTGCGTCTGATTGGCATTCGGGTTCGACAAGATCTTGAGACACGCTTCGGCAAAGTTTCCGACCGCGTACAGCGGTTGATTCAACTCATGCGCCAACTCCGAAGTCAACTGCCCGATCGTCCCCAGGCGGTCCTGATGGGCCAGTTCTTCGAGCAATGTCCGGGCGCGTTCCTCGGCCTTGATCTTTTCCGTTAAGTCCAAGGCGACGCCGCCGAGGAACCGCTCGCCGCGCGAATTGCTGTAGAGGAATTTCGCCACCCACCAGGTGAGCATCGTGCCATCCACGATCGGCACATGCTCGATCCCCTGCCAGGAGATGTTCGTCTGCCAAATCTCGTGGTCGCGTTCGAGAATCTGCCGCGCGACCTCGGGCGGATAGAGTTCTTCGTCGTGCCGCCCGATGACCGTTTGCAGGCGCGGCAGCGTGATCATTTCAGAGAACATCTGGTTCACATAGACATAGCGGCCATCGGCGTCTTTGATAAAGACGACGCAGGGCCCTTTGTCCATAAAATCGCGAAATCGCTGCTCGCTGTCGCGCAGCGCGAGCGCGGTCTGTTTGCGCTCGTTGATGTCCGTGACAACGCCGATCACCCGAATGGGAATTCCGTTTTCGTCGCGCTCCAAAATCCCTTGCAGCCAGAGCCAGCGAAAATCTCCGCTGGGATGCAGATACCGATACTCGAGCGAGAAAACATTCTCCGCTTCGGGCTTGGGGAAAAACAGCTCGCTGATGATCGGCAGATCGTTCGGATGCAACACCACTCCGATCTTGTCGATCAGCTTCTGGCTGCTCTCGGGGAATTCCTCGGGCGACAGTCCGTAGATCGGTGCCATGTTGTGGCTGCATTCCAAGTACCCGTCGCGGCAATTCCAGATCCAGAGCGAAACGCCCGCGGCCTTGAGTCCCTGGCACCAAAGCTCATCGCGGAACTCGCGATCACACGCTTCGGTCACCCACGCTTGCAGCCGCGCTCGCTGCGCCAAGATGCGCTCGACCGTACGCGGCAACAGTTCAAGTTCATCCGCGTAGAGCACATCGCTGGCTCCCGCGATCAACAGCGGCGTACTGGCGCTAGCCTGCTCGCGCGGGATTACAGCCACCACAGGAGCGGAGCTTGGCAGGTTGGTGGTTTGCCGCAAATCGTTCCACAGCGCCGCTTCCGCTAACGGATCCAACAGTACGAGATCGTGCTGTCTGGTGACTTGCTTGGCCCCCGCCGCGCATCCCGACCACGACATGCTGAGCCCTAGCGGCGCAAGCGCTGTCTCCACTTGTTTCCTCGACCAAGGTAACTTCTCCGCGACAGCGATGGAAATTGATTGGGACATGCCCCGAGGGTCTTAAGGTATTGATAGCCGAACTCGAATTACGGGTTCCCGCATCCTCGCAGTTTAAACGAAATCCTACGGGCAAGGAAACATGCGGATGACCCTACTCAACAATATTGCGTTTCGGACGAACCCGAGGGCAATCAAATCGTTGAAATTACAGGGTTTGTTGAGAGGGGGCGAAGTCGTTGGCGGGAAGAGGTCAATCGAGGCAGCGAAATCAATTTGCAAACATGCCCAAGTAGTGTCTCAACAAATGTTGCCAAAAAATCGTCACGCAAAAATCAGATTCAAGGTGTCTTTATCTTAGTTCAACAGCTTGGCTGTCCGCAAATGCCATCCGGCGGTTTTCACGCCTTTCCAGAAAATGTGCTGCTTTCGTGCGGGCACGCAAACAGACACTGAACACGCAAAAATAAGAAAGTTTCGCCCCCTCGTGAAATCCAAGGTTTTCTCGCAGAAATCTTTCAAATCCGCAGGTCATTAACTCTATTTTAACGCATTTCTCACATCGCTCTCCGCGATGTCGCCGACCAATTCCACATGGCCCATTCGGGTGGGCAACACAAACCGCAGCTTGCCGTGCTCGACCTTTTTGTCGTGGCCCATCGCTTGAATCAGCGCCGTGCGATCCAAATCCGGCAGCGTTGTCGGCAGCCCGAGAGCCGCCAAAAGTTGATGCTGCCGCGCGACCAAGTCCTGATCGATTCGTCCCAGCGCCAACGCCAGCCGCGCGGCGCACTCCATGCCAATCGCCACGGCTTCGCCATGCATCAACTCGCCGTAACCGCTCACCGCTTCGATCGCGTGAGCAAAAGTATGCCCATAGTTTAAGACAGCACGCAGGCCCGTCTCTTCGCGTTCGTCGGCGATGACCACTTGCGCCTTTAGTTCGCAGCAGCGGCCGACGACATATTCAAGCACTGTCGGATCGCGCTCAACCAAGCCCGCGATGTGTTCCTCGAGGTACGCAAAGAATTCGGCATCGAGGATGATGCCGTACTTCACGACTTCGGCCAGGCCGCTGCGGTAATCGCGTTCGCCCTGGGTTTTGAGCACCAGCGTATCAATGAGGACACCACGCGGCTGCCAGAACGACCCGACCATGTTCTTGGCCGCGGTCAAGTTGATGCCCGTCTTGCCGCCGACAGAGCTATCGACCTGCGCGAGGAGCGTCGTCGGAATCTGAATGAAGTTCAACCCGCGCGTAAACGTCGCGGCGACAAACCCGGCGAGATCGCCGACGACTCCGCCGCCGAGCGCGACGATCACACTCTTGCGATCGGTGCCATATTCGAGCAGCTTCTCCCACAGCGCCGCGGCACAGTCAACCGACTTGCTCGTCTCACCCGGAGGAATGCTGAGAAAATCGACGCGCGCAGCGCGGGCCTTCAACGATTGCAGTACAACCTCGCCATGCAACGCTTCGACATTTTCATCGGTGATGATGACCGCATGCGTCAGCTTGACGCGCTCACTGACAAACTGCCCGATCATCGGCAACATCCCGCTGCCAATCAGGATTTCATACGCCCGCGATTCGAGAGGTACATTGATGATCGCCATCAGTGACACCTCGGCAGATGATTCATAAGCGAACGCCCGGCCCGATGACAAACCTGTCTGGTCCCCTCCCCCTTGCGGGGAGGGTTAGGGAGGGGGTTTGATGCAGGGCAGCCGCGAATCATCCCCTTAGAGCGCAATGCAAGCGCGCTGCAAATGAAATCAGATACGCCCCGCATCACGAAACGCCCAACCGCGTCAGATCGGCATCCGTCACCGTGATCGTCCGGCAGAAGCCCGTGTGTTGGCGCAAATACGAGAGATTCTGTGCCGCTTGCGGCTCGGCATGAAGTTGGCTTTCGACCGTCAGACGCTTCGGCGCGTCCCAGGCATCGTACTCCTCGGGCCAACTCGTGTTGTATTCCATGACGAGCGCTTCGCGATACGGATCGAATTCGTTGGCCATAGCCGGCGGCAAGTGAGCGGAAAGTGGCAAAGTGAAGAAAGCTCTACTATAAAGGAAAGGCCCGCCGGGGGGAAACCCCTGCGGATTCGCCTGCAAAATGCTCCCACAAAATACTCCCAGGGGATGAACCCCTGGGCTTTGGCCTGTCTTCCTGTTTTCCTGTCATCCTGTACTCCTGCCTTCCTCGCCATGTCCCTCCTCGAACAGCTCGCCAAATTCGACACCCCGACGATCAGCAACGTGATCGAGCTCTTTCATGTCCTGCCGCGCAACCGCGGCTACATGGACCAGCGGATTCGCTGCGAGTTCGGGCATCTGCCGCCGATGGTCGGCTACGCCGCGACGGCCGCGTTTCGCAGCGACGCTCCGCCGCAAGGCGGCGACGCGTACGGGAGCATGGACAAGCAACTGGAGCAATTCGCGAAGCTTCCCGGTCCCGCGGTCGTTGTGTTTCAAGACCTCGATAGCCCCAGCATCTCGGCGACGTTCGGCGAGGTGATGTGCAGCACCTATCGCGCGTTCGGCAGCGCCGGCCTCATCACCAGCGGCACCGGCCGCGACATCGACCAGGTCCGCGCGATCAACTACCCGATCTTCACCGGCGGGACGAACTGCTCGCACGCCTACTGCCACATCCTGCACATCGGCTTGCCCGTCCACGTCGGCGGGCTCACGGTCAACACGGGCGAGCTCCTGCACGGCGACATCAACGGCGTGACGCGCATCCCGCTGGAGATCGCCAACGAAATTCCCGACGTCGCCCGCGAATTCGTCGCGGCGGAGCGCATCGTCCTAGACTACGTCCAAGGCGAAGGTCCTTGCGCGCTGCCCGAATTCGTCGCGCGGCGCAAGGAGTTCATGGCGCGGGTGGTGGAACTGACGGCCCGCGTGCGGCGGGACAAGTAAAGCTGGTTCAGTTTGCATTCTCGTAGGTTAGGCTTTCAGCCTGACGGTGCGGAGGCAAGATTCTGTTTTCAGGTTACGGTTCATGCGGACGGTTGACGTCGTGCGGCGCGTATTTCGCGTAGTGAATCGTCCCCGTGTCAGGCTGGAAAGCCTAACCTACGAGGAACCTGAGCCGGGGACGTAAGTCCCCGGATGAAGTGCGAGCGGACGTTGCTATAAATGAATATTTCCCAAATTCGCTGGCTAAAACTCGCCGCTATCATCACTGCTCGACACTTTCACAACGGTCTATGCTAAAATGTTTCTATGAGCTTAAATATTCCATTGACGCCCGAATTGGAACAGAGCCTGCGCCAAAAATTTGGCACGAGCCTTGAACGCGAAGCACGCGAGATTATTGCGCTCGCGTGGTTTGCGCAGGGAAGAATTTCTTCGCCTCAAGTCGCCTCCTTGTTGGAACTTTCTTTGGAAGATGCTCAACAGTTTCTACAGGACCGCGCCGCGAGCACTCCCAGTTCTACCCGGCAGTTGTCCGTGACGTGCGAGAAATGTGAAGCCCAAGATGCGGCGCGCGAGCGCATTGCCTCGAAAATGCCTAGCCGCGAAGAATGGCAAAAAATCATCAAGAAAAGCCGTGAAGCGGGTGCCGCGGAAAAGCAACAACAGCTCGAAGACACGGAAATGAATTCTTAAACACCTTCGCGGGGGCAGCAAGTCGATGGGCAATTTCTTTTTTGCCGAGGGACGAATTCTCACTGCCCCGCTTCCGCCGCAGCATCGTGGCGAAATAAAAATCCGTCCTTGTGTCGTCTTGAATCTGAATAGCGACGACGCGGACTTCGATCCGGAATTGATCGTCGTCGTGGCTTGCTCCACCAGTTTTTCCAGACGCAATCCCCTCGTCATTCGAGCCAACGAAGTTTTTATTCCCGCGGACGGCCAGACGCAATTGGATCAACCGACCGTCGCTGTCTGCGATTGGGTCGATGAGATCCGCCTGGCGGAAGTTGCCAACAGACTGGGGGAAGTTGATCCTGTGACGCTCGAAATAATTCTCGACAAAGTGCTCGAATATTTCGCCGAGGAATGAGAAGGGAATAGGAGCAAATGATGGGTCGAAACTATTTGCAGAGTTGTTGTGATCCGTTTTCTTCACATGACTCGTATTCTTCAGGCAGCGAAACATGATCCGACCTTTTGACCGCGGTAAGGTTCTGAAACGGATACAGTCCATCTGCAGAAAAGCCGTTAAATCACACGGCTACACTGGGAAAGGACGCACATGGAAGCTGGTAACGGAGCGATTTGTACGACTTATCGACTTACAGACTTCGAAATACGTTCTTCATTCTGAGCTGCGGTTTACTTTCAACCTCGGCGTATTCTTTCCAGAAGTTTTTCTTGCTCAACACGACCAACTTCCTGAGCCTCCGATTGAGGAGTGGCATTGCTGCCCGAGTGTACGTGTCGGCGAACTTTTCTTTGGCGGTGACAAGTGGTGGACCGTGACGCGCGACACTGCTGAATCAGAGCTTACAACCGAACTGACCACGCTCTTAGTTGACAAGGTCGTCCCCTGGTTGTCGAGATTCGATACACTTGAAGACGTGATGAACAACAGGCTTAAGCAGCAAAAGTTCTTTGATGTTGCAATCACCGCTTACGCCATGCGCCGAGATGACGTTTTGCAATGGGTTCAGAAAGCACTCGATACCGCCCCGCATGACACTTATAGAAGAGGGGTCGAAATATGGGCGAGAGATCACGACATCACAGGGTTCCGTTCATAACAAAACGTTGCACTTGAAGGGTGGGTATTACGGTTTTCGAAGTATTACATACCTTGAACCGCCGCGCGATGCCCGACGCGGAGTGCATGGGCCAAGCGATCGGGATACTTGCTGCGAGATTTGCCGATGGCCTCGCTGAGCGTCAGACCTAGGAAATGATCGCCGGACACCGGTTCAATGGCCACGAATTTGTCCGCGTCTGTCGCTTCGAGCGCCGTCTGGAGGCGCTCCGCGTAGATTTTTTTCGCTTGCTCGGCGACACTCGGTTCAGCTTTTCGGACCATGAGGATTCTCCTTGACTTTATTGTATGGCTGATCAAGTTCGGCGTCCATCTTTCTCCGTTGCACGTTCCGGGGGCTCACTTCGTTCGACCCCGGCCACCCGTCGCGCGAGATGGCGATTTCTTGACGGTGACATTTGGCCGTCTTAAGCTTATGGCGAAATCAATTGCTTCATATGGCACTTTGCTATGTGTATTTGCGCAAGAGAATCATTAGCTAGGCGACACCAATGTCGATCGATGCGAAGGTCAAGCGATCGAATGCCGAGAAGATTCGGCGCGCCTTCACAAAGCGGATCGCCGATCTCGGCTTTAGCCGGACGAAGTCAACGTTCTGGACGCGTCCTCGCCAGAATTCTATCCAGTTTATTCATTTGCATCTTTTTTCATTCGCACCGAGTTTTCGAATTCACCTCGGAATTCGAGTCCTTAATGACGACTTTGAAGCGCCGGCGCTTAACGGGTTAGATAGTGACACAACTCCCGGTCCACTGCATCGGTACCACTTGAGGTTTCACGCGCAGGAGCAGACGCTAAAGAGGTGCATCGACGATTTGGAAGCCTACTGTCGTGAGATAGGAGAACCGTGGTTCATGAAGTGGGGCGACGATCAGGCGCTGCTCTCAGCTGAGTCGCCCTTGCGGGACGTAGAACGCAATCATCTTCTGGCCGCGTTACGCGGAGAGGACAACAAAGCTTGGGTGGAAGCTTCGCTGGCAATGCTAGGTGTTGCCTAAACCGCCGATGCATTGGACCGAGCCGGCAGGTAATCTACTGGTGGTTTGAGAGTCGGCGCCGCGCCGGCTCGGCCACTGTTCAGCCTTCTGTTAATGATCAGCCCCTCCTTCTGCAACTACCCCCCCATCCCCCTTCAAGATCTTCACCTCAACATCATTCCCCTGCTTCGCTCCCGGCGTGCTGCGGCCGTTGGCGATGTACTCTTCGAGTTGCTTCGTTAGCTTGGCGACGAGATCGGGTTGCTTGGCCGCGAGGTTGGTCGTCTCGCCCGGGTCGGCCGTCAGGTCATAGAGCTGCGGCGAGTCCGGGCCGCCCCCTTTGGTCCAGCCGCCGGAGCCGGCGCACAGTTCGAGCTTCCAATTCGCTTGGCGGATCGCGAACTTGCCGCTGATGCTGTGATGCACCACCGCCGCGCGGGTCGCCGGTATCGTCTGGCCATGCAGCGCCGGCAGAAAACTGACGCTGTCTTCGCCCGCGTTGTTGGGCAGCTTCTTGCCGACCAGTTCGGCGACCGTCGCCAATAGATCGGTGTGGCAGATCGTCTGCGTGCATTGCGAGCCGGCGGCAACGTGATTTGGCCAACGCACGAAAAACGGGACGCGATGCCCCCCTTCCCAGAGGTCGCTCTTGTAGCCGCGATACTGCGCGCTGGCGAAGTGGCCTTCCTTTTCGAGTTGCGTCGTCTTGGCTGCCGGACCCGAGCAGCCGTTGTCGCTCGTCATGATGACGAGCGTGTTGTCAGCGATGCCCGCGCGATCGAGTGCGGCGAGGACGCTCCCAATCGCCGCATCGGTCTGCATGACAAAGTCACCATACGCGCCGAGACCGCTTTTGCCTTGCCACTCCTTGCTTGGCACGATCGGCGAATGCGGTGAATTGAGCGGCAGGTACAGAAAAAACGGCGCGCCGCTCTTCGCCCGCTCGGCAATATACGTCTCGGCGCGTTGGGTGAGCAGCGGCAGCATGTTGACCGGCTCGACCATCTGCGTAACGCGGTCGTTTTCGAACAGCGACCGAATCATCCGCGCGTGATGAAAGCCGAAGAACAGATCGAACCCACGCGTCGTCGGGCCGTCGCGCGTAATCGCGCCGAGCGCCGCACCGGTCCCTTTTTCCCCTTTGGCTTCGGCTTTGTTCTTATCTTTGTTTTTGCTTTTGGCTTTGCCTTCGGGATTGTCTTCGCCCTCGATCGTGTAACCCAAGTGCCACTTGCCGATGCAGGCCGTGTGATAGCCGGCTTGCTTGAGGTACGCCGGCACGGTCAGTCGATCCGCGGCGATCAGCGGCGTGACATAATTATCGAGGACGCCGCTTTGCAGCTTCGTGCGCCAAGCGTAGCGCCCCGTCAGCACACCGTAACGCGTCGGCGTGCAGACCGACGACCCGCTATGCGCATCGGTAAACGTCATGCCGGCGGCCGCGAGTTTGTCCAACTGCGGCGTCGCGATCTTGCCCCGCGCGGGGTTCAACACCTGCACATCGCCGTACCCGAGGTCATCGGCCAAGATGTAAACGATGTTGGGCGTTGAAGGTTTCGCCGGCGTAGCTGTCTCGGCCGCGATCAGATGTGCCTGCAAACAGAGACACAATGCAACTACGCAAGCTCGCTTCATGGGACTTCGCTCGAGAAAGGAACCTTATGAACCGACCTTACTCTAACTCGGTCCCGTAAGACGTTCAAATATTACGCGCCGAGGAGTTGCTGAAACGCACGCAGCGCCGCCGGATGCGACGTCCACGCCACGGCACTGACCAAATTCCCGTCTGTATGCGCATCGAAGAGTCCGAGCTCCTTATACGTCCCGCCGGCAAGCGTGACCTCGGGTCCGCAGGCGTAATACCCCGAGCAAGTTCGGCCCCGCAGCACACCGGCCGCGGCCAAGATCTGCACGCCATGACAAACGGCGCAGACCGGCTTGTTCGCGTCGAAAAAATGCCGCACGAGTTTCAGCACCTTCTCATCAAGCCGCAGATACTCCGGCGCACGTCCGCCGGGAATGTAGAGTGCATCGAACTTCGCCGGATCGATCTCGTCGAACGTGGCGGTCAGCGCAAAGTTGTGCCCCGGCTTCTCGGTGTAAGTCTGGTCGCCCTCGAAGTCATGAATCGCGGTGCGGACTTTGTCGCCGGCTTTCTTCCCAGGACAAACGGCCTCGACCCGATGACCGAGGACTTGCAAGGCTTGAAACGGGACCATGACTTCGTAGTCTTCGACGAAGTCGCCGATGAGGAGGAGGATGTGTTTGGGCATGGGTTATTCCTTGCGAAGATGTTCGTGTTGTTTTGCAAATTGCTGATGGAGTTCTTCGAGACTGCCTAGGAAATGATAAGCGAATTGATCATCCCGCGGGAGTTCCAAGTACTCCTGCACCTCTCGTTCGGGCTGCAACTCCACGCCTTTCCTAATGACGCGAGCGTATCGATCTGGAAAGACCACTAATCGAAAATCTGTGCTTGGCCGAACAGGATAACGCGAGAATAAAAAACCCTCGATAACATAAACGCCATCGTTCACGGCAAACGCGTTTAAGCCTGTTGTTTGTGGGCCAGAGCCGTATTCCCAGAACCGCTGGGCTTGCACGTGCAGTTCTTGGCATCGATCGAGTTTTCGGAATTTCAAAAAACGACGCAAGTACGCAACATCGATCAGCAGATCGCTGATGACGAACCAATTGATGATCAGCATGATGGCGCTGAACAGGATTCGCAGTGTCCATGATTCGGTCCACCAAATCCCCCAGCCCAGTCCCCCGTTCAGCAGCAGCAAGCAGGTGCTGGCCTTCGCGATATCACGCCAGCGCCACGCGATCAGAATTCGATATCTCCGCTTATAGAATTTCCGCTCTCGTTCGTTGAATGGCCGCATCGTAAATGGCGCAGGTTCTAGCATGCTCACTAGCGCCGAAATGGACTGTCGGAAGAATCGTAATCGACCGGATTTGCCGCAGCATCTTTTCTGATATCTTTTCCCATGATATATCCCCCAAATGCTCCTGCGGCCGAGCCGAGGAGAAACATAAACGCCGCTTGATCGTGTCGTTTGAACAGCATATCTGGATCGAAAATCAGCATGCAGCAGACGAACATGACATCGAGGACGATGATCCCCGTCACGACATCGCCCAGTGTTCCAAAATTTCGCCATAATGGTTGCACTGCCCAAACCGCGAGGCCGCAAACAAAACCAATGGCGATTACTTGAGCCGTAAAGAGCGGCAATTCATGCCAAGGAGCATTTCCTTGGATCAAGTCGGGAAGCGCTTTCAGAAAATTCATACCCGTCATCAAGAACAGAATGAGCGAACCGAACAATCCAAATTGCCACCACGTTTTGGGTCGGAAGCCCGACCCGCCATATCCCGCAGGCGGTTCTAGACTTTGCAGATATTCGATGATCATTTTCGGAGCGTCTTGGCCCGACATTTTTTCTATTGGCTCCATCATTTGCTCGACATCATAGTTCTCCGTCAGAAAATGCTGGCGGCAAAGTTGCTTTATCTCTTGCAGCGTAAGCTCTCGATTCGGCTGCCACGTCGGCGGTTGTTCCGGTCTTCCTTCCTCTGCTCGTTCGCCTACCTGATCAAAGCGCATTCCAGAAGAATCGACAAGATAATCCGTCCGCTTGCTCCAATACCAAAGATCGGGATCGCCCGGCCATGCCGAATTGTCCGGCAGTACACTGATGCTGCCATCTTCATAAACAAGCAGCGCCGGGTAATGAGGTTCCATTACGTCAAACCTCGAATAATGCTCTTAGGCCGCTTCGCTAATGGCAATCGTCACCGGCTCCGGGAGCGGCTTGCCATCAGCTTGCAGCATCTCGAGCCATTCCACGACGATCTGGCAAAGCTCCGCATACACGGCAGTCTCGTCTTCGCCGTGGCAGCAGGGTCCTATCAACCCGGGGCAACGGCCAATGAAGCATTGTTCTTCATCGGACCATTCGACAAGTTTGAGATAGCGTGTGCTGGGTTTCATGATTGTGCGATCAACTTTCAAGCGGGGGCAAGCGTCCCGACACGCGCTTTCGGCGGTGGCGTCGGCAAGCCGCGGTCATGGTAGTAACTCAAATACAGCGCAACCGCTTCGGGCAATTGCTGCTCGGCTTGCTCCATCGTCTCACCCGTCGTGGTGCAACCGGGCAAGTCCGGCAAATACGCCCAGTAGGAGCCGTCTTCGGCGCGCTCGATGACGTAGACGTAGTTTGAGCATTGATTCATAATTCTCCCTCTTATTTCAAACCAGCTTGCTTAAGGATGCTGTTCAAAGTTCCGATTGGAACATCCTGATTTGCTTTGCCACCAGCTTGCACAACAACAGGCCCTGGCTTTGTTGGATGAACCAACATGTGATGGCTGCCGGTAGTACGCTCATGCCGCCAGCCATCATCGTCAAGGATTCGCAGTAAATCGCGATACTTCACGGTAGCACTTTATTTTACGCAAAAGCTCTTAATTCGTGAAACCGAACGTTTGCAACAAAAAGAATAGGGAAATGCCCGCCGATGCCATCAGCGGTTTTGTGTTCAGCGTCGCGCGTCACTCATCCGGGGACTTACGTCCCCGGCTCAGGATTTCTACTTCTCGCGAGAACGCTCCTCTTTGAGTCGCCGCTAAACGGGGATGGCGTCGCGGTTCCGTCTTATTCTATCTCCTAACTTCTGACTCCTTCCTTCTTCCCCTAATACACCCCCACCGTCGTCGCTTCCGCCAGCTCGTGAAACGGCCGGACGCCGCTGACGCCGTCCCAGGCGTACTTCACGTACGGGCCTTCGCGTTCGCCCTCGTCGCGTTCCATGAAACCGGGGACGAAGAATTCCTTGGTCAGCGTCGTGAGCTTCACGCGGCCTGTGCCGCCGTAGGGAACGACCGTGTTGTAGTCGTTGAACTCGACGACTTCGATTACCGCGCGCGGCTGCGGGGCGTAGTAGCTGATCTTGTAACCTTCCTCCGGCACGACGGGCCGTGACGCGGCGAGGCCCATCAGCGTGTTGCCGTAGGTCGGCGTCATGTAGACGCCGTCGAGGTATTCCTCGGTGACGAAGCGTGTCCATTGCGGCGTGAATTCGGTGCCGCCGCTGAAGATTCCGGTGATGCCGACCTCGCGGAGCGTCTTGCCCTTCTTCTCGAGCGCGGCGACGAGCCCTTCGAGCAGCTTCGGCGTCGTGAACATGCACTTGATGTCGTGACCCGCTTCGAGAATCGTGATCGCTTGGTCGATGCAGTGCTTCTTGTACTCTTCGAGGTGTTCCATCCAGCCCTTCTTGATGAGCTTGATGACCCAGCGCGGATCGAGATCGATGCAGAAACAAATCCCGCCGCGATGCTGACAAAGATGCTCCACCGCGAGACGCAGCCGCCGCGGCCCGCTCGGGCCGAACATCATCCAGTTCGCCCCCTTCGGAAATTTGTCGTCAGGCAGCGTTTCGCTAAACTCCGAGTAGTCGATGCGGAAATCTTCGATGCCGATGCGGCTCTTGGGAATGCCCGTCGTGCCGCCGGTTTCAAAAACATAGATCGGCGAGTTCGCATAGGCTTGCGGCACCCAGCGGCGCACCGGTCCGCCGCGCAGCCACTCGTCTTGAAACTCGGGGAACTTTTTCAGGTCGTCGTAGTTCTTGATCTCTTTCAAGGGATCGAACTTCAGTTCCTTCTTCTTCTCCAACCAGAACGGGCAACCGGTGCTGTCGTGAAAGTGCCACTGCGTGATCTCGACCGCTTGTTGGTCGAGTTTCGCGCGGGCGTCCTTGACCAGTTTCTCCATCGTCGCGGCGTCAGCCCCGTGATACGGAACGGCAGTGCTCATGATAGTAGTGTGGGCTTCAGCCCACACGAAAAAGTAGTGTGGGTTTTAACCACACGAAATGAATGAACTCGCAGGTGACAAACCACGCGAGAAAGTAGTATCGGGAAAGTGCGAAACTTGTCCAAACAAGCTTCTTAGATCATACACATTATCGCACAGAAAAGGAGATTTCAACAGAAGGGAGATAACAGAGTAGCCGACTTGCTCCGCAAGTCGGAATTGCAACTTGCGGAGCAAGTTGCCTACTCTGAACGTAGTCCCGGTTGTGCCGGGCCAAGAGCGGACACCCAGGATAGAATACATCCATGTACGACAACCCCTTCCAGAGCCCCGCGAGCAGCGAATTCCAACCGCCGAATCCGGCGTGGGGTGTGCCGTGGGGGAAGATTGCGTTGGGACTGGGAATCTTGGCCGTTCTTGTGTTCTTAATTCTGCCGTTCGGGCGTGTCGGGCGCGGGACTCGTTCAGCCGCTCTTCGCAATTCCTGCCGCAATAGTCTCAAGCACATCGGTCTTGCGCTGCAAAACTATTACGACAAGCACGGCTCTTTCCCACCGGCGTACACGGTCGATGCCGCGGGCAAACCGCTGCACAGTTGGCGGACGCTGCTTTTGCCGTACCTTGAAGAAGAGGCTCTCTACAAGACGATTGATCTGACCAAACCGTGGGACGATCCGGTGAATGCCAAGGCGTTGAACACTGTCGTAAGCGCCTTTCAGTGTCCTGCGAATACCTACGATTCGGAATCGAATCTCACGACATACCAAGCCGTGGTGACACCCGAAAGCTGTCTGCGCGGCGGCATGTCCGCGACCATGGCGGAGATCAAGGATGGTCCGGACAAGACGGTCGTCGTGGTCGAAGTGCCGGAGAGCAAAGCGGTCCCTTGGATGAAACCAAGCGACGTTGACGAGGCGTTTTTTGTCGGTCAGTCAGACGATCTTGCGCCAGGGGATTATTGGCCGCATGCTCATTTGCTTTTCGCCGATAACCACATTGAGCACTTCAACACCGATAAAACGCCCGCCGAGCGCCGCGCGCTGATCACGATCGCCGGCGGAGAAAAGTAGCACGAAGCCATGCTTCGTGCGTCATGGGTTATCATCGGTCATTTTTCATCGCGCGAAGGCACGAAGGACGCGAAGAAATTCAGCCTTCGCGCTCTTCGCGGCTTCGCGTGAGACTATTCTTCTCGCTCGAAGCATGGCTTCGAGCTACGTTCAGCAACTCCAACACCGCCATCGGCCCGAGCCAACTCACCCAGGCCATTGTCGGATAAATCCACGCGGCGTCGAGTTCGGCGAGGGTCGTGATGCCGCCACTGATGCGGATCACCACGGCCGACCCGAGACAGCAGAGGCACCGCTGCATCCACGCCTGATGCGCGGTATAGCGCCGCTGCAACGCGCGGCGCAGGCCCAGCACCACCGTCGCCC